>JAHEGP010000204.1 GCA_024645065.1 Cellvibrionales bacterium
GGCCGCGGGCGATCAGTTCTGGAATATTGAGCGTCGCCTGCAGGCGATGGAGTACGAGCAGTTTATCAGTAGCTTGGAGGCATTCTTCAATTCCCATCCCGGTGTCGAGTACGTCGACAGCACGGTATTCGATACCAGCAGGCTGCTGCTATTCACGGCGTTGTTTCTGCTACTACCGGCCGTGCTTGCGGTGTGGCGCATTCGCCGGCGGCTGGGCTGAAACCGCGGTTACAGCGTATAGCTGGCTTTGTCGCCGGAGAAAGTAACACAATGAAAATAGGATTGATTAGCGGAAGCCACCGCAAGAATTCCCAGAGTTTGAAAGTTGCCCGCAGGGCACAGTCCAGGCTGCTGGAATTGAAGTTGTGCACAGAGAGTTACCTGTACGACCTCGGGGAGAATCCGCTGCCGCTGTGGGATGAATCAATCTGGGCCGGTGATCAGGCCTGGCAGGAACGCCTGGGTCCGATAAGCCGCCAGCTTGCCAGCTGCGATGCATTTATCGTCGTAGCGCCAGAGTGGCATGGGATGGCGCCGGCCGGCCTGAAGAATTTTTTCCTGATGTGGGGGGATGGTGAGTTGGCGCATAAGCCGGCGCTGCTGGTTGCAGTTTCAGCCAGTGAGGGTGGGGCGTATCCCATCGCCGAGCTGCGGATGAGCAGTTACAAGAACAACCGAATCTGCTACCTGCCGGAACACCTGATCGTTCGCAAGGTCAACAGCGTGTTCAATGCAGATGACTCGCAGAACGACAAGCGCTCGCAAGACTATATTAGTGCCCGTCTGGATTACTGCCTGCGCATGCTCGGTAGTTACGCCGAAGCGTTTCAGCACATCCGCAGTAGCGGCAATGTGGGACTCGAAACCTACCAATTCGGAATGTAGGTGAGGGCGGCTACATTTCGTTTTCGATCGGCAATAAACCGAAAAACCAGTTTTCCAGGCGAATGAAGAAAGAAGTGGATGGCTGCACGGTGGTGCTTGAGCTCTCGGATTGCCAGACGATTTGCTTGTCGTCATTGAGTGTCAGGCGCCAGGCATTTTGTAACAGGAGATCGATGCCCAGTTCCTCGCGCAGGGCCTGGTTGAGCCCCGGACTCTCTATCCACAACCCCATCTCGGTGTTGATGCGCAGGGAGCGCGGGTCGAGATTGGTGCTCCCTATGAAAACCTGATCGTCATCGATCAACAGGGTTTTGGCATGCAGGCCAAGGATGCGCTCGCTTACGGGCGGCTGCATATAGATGGACCGGTCTTCGGCGTCGGGCCTGATTTCGTGCAACTCGGCACCTTTTTCCAGCATACCTTGTCGATGCTTTTGGTAGGCGCTATGTGCGGTGGTGTGATTGTTGGTTTCGAGGGAATTGGTCAGCAACCTGACATCGACATCGCGCTGTTCCAGGGTCCCGATAAATTGTTCGAGCTCCGGGGTGGGGATGAAATAGGCACTGACAATGATCAGTTCCTTCTCAGCACTGCCGAGCCGTTCCATCAACCTGGTGGCAAGTTGCGAGGAATATTCGGTGACCACAGCGGGATCGACTGGCGGCAGATCAAACAGCAACTCAGCGTAGCCTGAATGCGCAGCCTTAGCCGCCTCCAGCCACTGTTCGGTGTTCGGGCTGAACGCCGAGGCCGGAGGAGGGGCGGCCAGGGCACTGCTTGCCAGCTCGCGGCGCAATTCATCGAGGCTATCGGCCGAGCCCTTGTTCTCTAGAATATCGCTATAGGGCTCTGCCCAGGGGCTGTTCCAGAAGCGACTGAACTCATTGCCCAGCTGGTTGACGACCGAGCCCGATACCAGCACTTCCATATCGCGGAAGTTGTAGCGGGAGTGGTAGCCAAAATACTCATCGGCGAGGTTGCGCCCCCCGACAATGGCGCTACGGCCATCGGTGATCATGGACTTGTTATGCATACGATGGTCGAGACGATCGAAAGCATTCAGGTTGGCCAGTTGCTTGGCCACCAAGCTACCCTCGCGCTGGGTTGCCGGATTATAGATGCGATAGCGGATATTGGGGTGCAGCGCGAGAAAGGCGATACTGGGATCATGGGAAGATAAAAACGAGTCGTCGAGCAGAATGCGAATCTTTACGCCGCGGTCTGCTGCGGCCAGAAGATGCAGCATGATGGTCTTGCCAATACTGTCATAACTCCACAAAAAGGTTTGCAGATCGATGGAGCTGCTGGCACTGTCGATGCTGCGAAGGCGCCATTCCAGTGCCTGTTGACCGGTATTGAGCAGGTAAAACCAGTCGTCCTGGCGATGCTCCGCGATTTTGCTCCATGGGTCCCGGGTCGACGCCGCAGAGGGTGGCTCCGGTGGCATTGCGGATTTTTTCAACGCCGGGGCACAGCCCACCACAAGTGCCAATCCGATGCCCAGGCTGATGCGTAACATTGTCTGGGCCCAACTGCTGATCTTGTTCGCCGAAGCAGATGACGATGACACTTTTGCACGAGTTCCGTTAGGATGATCGGCCCCTAATGTAAAACACCGACTGGAGTAATAGCAAGATGATTGGATACGTAACCATTGGCACCCACGATATCGACAAGGCGAAAGACTTCTATCTGGCGTTGCTCTCGGACCTGGGCGCATCGGTGGTATTCGACGCCGGGCGGATCGCTTTCATCGGCACCGGCATGGACAAGCCCATGCTCGCGGTGTGTATTCCCCACAATGAAAAAGAACCGCAGCCGGGTAATGGCAACATGGTGGCCATCAGCCCGGGCTCCAAGGAGGGCGTGGAAAAACTCTACGCCAAGGCGCTGGAGCTGGGTGCCACCAGTGAAGGAGAGCCGGGGCAGCGCATAGACGACGTGTTTTACGGCGCTTACATTCGCGATCCCGACGGGAATAAAGTGGCGTTTTACGTGTTTGGGTAGCACTTGCCGTTTGCGAGGGGAGGAACAATGCCGTTGCGGGGCTAACGATTATCGGTTCGCAACAGGCGTTGTTTCTCCCGGTTCCAGTCCCGGGTCTTTTCGTCCTGACGTTTGTCATGGCTCGCCTTGCCCTTGGCGAGGGCAATCTCAACTTTCACCAGGTGGTTTTTCCAGTACATTGCGGTGCAGACGCAGGTATAACCTTTTTGCTGGGTGGCTTCTATTAGCTGATTGAGTTGACGCCGTTGCAACAACAGTCTGCGGGTCCGGGTGGGGTCCGGCAGGATATGGGTTGACGCGGTAAGCAAGGGCGTGATCTGGGCCCCTAGCAACCAGGCCTCGCTGTTTTTGAAGAGCACGTAGGTCTCTGTGATCTGGCCCTTGCCTGCGCGCAGTGCCTTCACTTCCCAGCCTTCCAGCGCTATCCCGGCTTCAAACCGCTCCTCGATGTGATAATCGTGGCGCGCCTTTTTGTTGAGGGCGATAGTATTGCTGCTTTTGCTTGCTTTCTTATTTGCCATAGCCAGCCATTATACGGCCTTGAATCGAAATAGAGGAGATTTATGCGGGGTGGCTTGGCACATGCCGGGTGCTCGGGGCACAATACCGTAATCCCTTGCCATAACTGGATTCATCCAACCCAATGCCCAATCCTGAGCAGTCTCCCCAGGGAAGCTGGAGTAGTAGCTGGACGTTCATAATGGTCGCCACTGGATTTGTGGTGGGCTTCTCAAACTTCTGGCGCTTGCCCCTGGTAGCGGGCGAGCAGGGTGGCGCTGCGTTTTGGCTGGTATACATCCTGGCAATGCTTTTCGTCGGCATTCCACTGATGTTTGCATTACTGTTTATCGGGGCTCAGGGGCGCAGTAACCCCGTCACTGCATGGGAGCTCGCCGCCGCTAGCCAGCGTTGCTCAGGGCGCTGGCGCTGGGTCGGCTGGCTCGCCCTGCTGGCGGCATCGTGCCTGGTGCCACTCAACGCCGTGGTGGGCGGTTGGTCACTGGCATATCTGCATTTTGCCTGGACAGGGCAGCTGCGGGAGCAGGAGGTCGCGATGGTAGCCCAGCTGTTTGGAGGCCTGGTGGCGGATATCAAGGCCAATATGCTGTGGTCAGGCCTGGTCATGGCGCTGGCTACCGCAATCTCCGCCCTGGGCATTTCCCGCGGTCTTGGGATGGTCGCACGCCTGATCGTGCCGCTGGTGTTCGCGCTGCTGGTGGCCGTGGCCTGGGTGTTCCGCCATTTTGGTGACATCGACCACACAATGTATTACCTGTTCGCAGGCCGCTGGGACCAGGTCAGCATGGCTACCCTGGTGAGCGCGCTCAGCCAGGTTTTCTATACCCTCACTCTGGGCGCCGGCGTATTTATTGCGCTGGGTGCCTACCTGCCCAGCCGACGCGAACTGCTAACTGCAGTTACCGGGGTTTGTGTGGCGGATACCTTCGCTGCGGTGTTGACTGGCTATGTCCTGTTGCCGCTGGTGTTTGCTGCCAACATAGCGCCTGAACCGGGCGGCAGTGGCCTGCTGTTTGTCAGTGTGCCAGCCGCCTTTGGCAATGTGCTCTACGGGGTCGAGATGAGTGTCGCGCTGTATCTTGCGCTGGGACTGCTGACTTTGGTGTCTATAGCGGCCTTGATGGAGCCTTTGGTGGCGACGCTCAATGAGCGGCTTGGCTTGCATCGAATAGTAGCGGCGCTGCTGGTCGGCGGTTGTGGCTGGCTAGTGGCCGTTGCTGTGGCTGAGTATTTTTCGCTGGATTCAATGCTGGGCATTTCACTGGATATTAACCTGATGACCGCGCTGGGTGCTGCCGGCCAGCTTTTGATGCCGCTGGTTGCCTTGCTAACGGTGTTCTTTCTGGGGTGGAAGGTCGAGCCATATCGGGTGTCGCAGCAACTCGGTATGCTTTCTCCAGCCCTGGTCATTCTGTGGCGCATGTTGCTTCGCTGGGTAGCCTTGCCCGCAATCCTGATAGTGTTAGCCGCGTCGATTTACGGTAAAATAGCGATCCCTTAAAGAACTTACAGAGCCCCGGTCTTGGCAAAATCTCTTATCCAGCGAACCGCGCTGCTACCCTACACAGCTTGCGATATGTATGAATTGGTGAACGATGTTTCCGCCTATCCAGCCTATATGGATGGTTGTGTCGCAACGCAAGTGCTGGTTCGCGGTGACGATGAGATGGTGGCGCGGCTGGATCTTGCCCGGGCAGGTGTCAAGCAGAGCTTTACCACTCGCAACCAACTGGTGCCGGGGCGGGCCATCATCATGCAGTTAGAGCAGGGGCCCTTTGACGAATTTGCCGGCAACTGGACTTTTGAGGCCCTGGGCGCGAGTGCCTGCAGGGTGTCACTGGATTTACACTTCTCCATGCCCGGCAGACTGGCAAGTGCTGCCGCGCGGGGACTGTTCCAGTCGGTAAGCAGCAAGCTGATCGATGCATTGTGCAAGAGGGCGAAGCAGGTTTATGGCTGACAGCACTGACATCTCGGTGGAGGTGGCTTACGCGCTGCCCGAGGCGCAAAAAATAATAGCGCTTGAAGTAAAACCGGGCACCACCGCCTATGAAGCTGCGGTTCGCTCTGGTATCGATCGCCAGTTCCCCTCAATGGATCTCGAAGCCAGCGATATGGGTGTGTTTGGCAAGGTCATAAAGCCGCGCGAGTATCGCCTGCAGGAAGGCGACCGGGTCGAGATTTATCGACCTTTACTGGCCGATCCCAAAGAAGTCAGG
>JAHEGP010000025.1 GCA_024645065.1 Cellvibrionales bacterium
GATGGATTACCTGGCACCGGGTGCCGCACCGCTACCCTTGCTCGAGCAGGGGCAAAAAGCCTACATCTCGCGCTATGCGCTGGGGCGCGACTATCACAAATTGATGCGCAGGAAACTGGCCAGGCTCGCGGGGCGCATCCAGAGTGCCGCTGGTGGCAACTACCGCGCTTTTGTTGACAGCGCCCCGGTGCTTGAGCGCGCCTACGCCACCAGGTCCGGCCAGGGCTGGATTGGCAAAAACACCATGCTGATCAGCCGCGATGGCGGCTCCTGGTTTTTTCTCGGCGAAATTTATACCGACTTGCCGTTACCACCTGACAAGCCCTATGCCAACGAACACTGCGGCAGTTGCCGGGCTTGCCTCGATATCTGCCCTACCCGGGCTTTTATCGGGCCCTACCAGCTGGATGCGCGCCGCTGCATCTCCTATCTCACCATCGAATATCGCGGGGTGATTGATCCCGAACTGCGACCCCTGATGGGTAACCGTATTTTCGGTTGTGATGACTGCCAGCTGGTATGTCCCTGGAACCGTTTTGCCAGAATTAGCGACAATCCCGATTTTGCACCCAGGCATCATCTCGACAACAGCGATTTACTGGTCCTGTTCGACTGGTCTGAACAAGAGTTTCTCGAGGCTACCGAAGGCTCGGCCATAAGGCGCATTGGATACCAGTGCTGGCAGCGCAATATCGCCATCGCGCTGGGCAATGCGCCGTATACAGAGGCCAATGTAGCGGCTCTCGCGCAGCGGCTTGCCGGCAGCTCAGACATGCTGGCTGAACACATCCAATGGGCACTGGATCAGCAGCGGCGCAAGAGCGGCGGGAAGCGGCATGAAAGCTAGATCTTGAACACAGTCTCCCTGTAATACCGCAGCTCGGCAATAGAGTCCTGAATATCCTGCAACGCCAGGTGCAGCCCCTGCTTTCTGAAACCCGCCATCAAGCCGGGCTGCCAGCGCTTAACCAGCTCTTTGACGCTGCTCACGTCAAGGTTGCGGTAGTGAAAGTAGCGCTCCAATGCGGGCATATGTCGAGCCATAAAGCGCCGGTCCTGGCAGATGCTGTTGCCACACATGGGGGACTTGCCAGGCCCGACATGCTGCGACAGAAATTCGATGGTGCGGGCCTCGACATCTGCAACGCCATGGCTGCTCTTTCGAACCCGCTCGGTAAGCCCCGACTGGCCATGCTGCCGCGTATTCCACTGGTCCATCGACGCCAGGACGCCCTCTGGCTGATGCACCACAAGCACGGGGCCCTCAGCGATTACTACCAGCTCTGGACTGGTCACAATAGTGGCAATCTCAATAATGACATCGGAATCAGGGTCGAGGCCGGTCATTTCCAGGTCAACCCAAATCAGGTTGTTGTCATCGCGCATCCGCTTGTCTCCGCTAGGATTTGGACAAAAAGCACCCCACCACAATCAGCTTGGCGTTTGCCACAAGCTCTGATTACCGGGGCGCAACCATATCACAGCCCAACTTCCGGAGAAATTCGCTTTAGCAAGGCGGCACCCGCATAATGCAGCTCAAACGAACAGACGCGAAGCAGTATGGCCAAAAGTCGATTAACCCGGCGGCAGAGCTGGCGTGTTAAAAAAATCCAACAAGAACGCACCCAGCGAGCAGAGAGAAAGTCCCAACAGTTGGAACAGCAGCTCGTGGGCGGACAACTGGGTGCAGAACAGCAGGGCCTCGTGGTAGCGCATTTTGGCGGCCAGGTGGAAGTCGAAGCGCTGGAGGGAGAGCTGCGGGGCAGCACCCGGCGAGCCCATCTTCGAGCCAACCTGGATCAGTTGGTAACCGGCGACAGGGTCGCCTGGCGTCCGGGCCTGCCGACCGGGGTTGTGGTCGCCAGATTTGATCGCGGCAGTGAACTATGCCGACCTGATAACCATGGCGAACTCCGGCCGGTGGCGGCCAATATCGATTACATCATTGTGGTCGTTGCAGTTGAACCGCAGCCCCACGCCTACCTCATCGACCGCTACCTGGTTGCCGCCGAAAACCAGGGTATCACGCCGCTACTCCTAATGAACAAAATCGACCTTGTCAAAACCGGCGACCGCGAACTCGAGCCATTACTGGATACCTACCGCTCTATCGGGTATCGCGTGGTGAGCACCTCGACCCAGCAGCGCACCGGCCTGGAACCGCTATGCCAATTGTTGGCAGGTCACACCAGTGTCTTCGTGGGCCAATCGGGGGTGGGAAAGTCCTCGATCATCAACGCGCTTTTACCCGCTGCCAATATACGGGTAGGGGAGCTTTCCAATGCCACTGGTAAGGGGCGCCACACCACCACCAGCGCACGCCTGTTCCATATTCCCGGCGGAGGAGAGTTGATTGATTCACCCGGGATTCGCGACTTCGGCCTGTGGCACCTGGACGCCGCCAGCATCGCCTACGGTTTTCGCGAGTTCCGCCCCTATCTGGGCCGCTGCAAGTTCCGTGATTGCAGCCACCAGGGTGACCCTGGCTGCGCACTGGCCGAGGGGGTTGAGTGCGGCGCCATCGACCCGCGCCGCTACACCAGCTTTTGTCACCTGGTGGGCTCGCTGGAAATCAGCTGACAGTCGCGTTGAGAACATTCTACAATCGCTGCTCGAGAGGAGGATTACCATGAGTTTGCCGCTATTACTGGAGCCAGAGCAATTACTGCCATTACTGGCCGACGAATCGCTCCTGATCATCGACTGCAGCAGCGAGACAAATTTTTTGCAGGCTCATATTCCCGGCTCGGTTCACCTGCCACCAGCGCAGCTTCAATCCGGGGTCAAACCCGCCAGCGGAAAGATACCGGGAATAGAGGACCTTTCACGTCTTTTTGCCGGCCTCGGCCTGCAGCCCCACCATCACGTCATTGCGTTGGACGATGAGGGCGGCGGCTGGGCCGGCCGCCTGATCTGGACCCTCGATTGCATCGGCCATCGGCGTTACTCGTTGCTCAACGGTGGTCAATTGTCCTGGATTGCGGAAGGCTATCCAGTGGAGCAGGGAGCGAACAATCGCCAATCCAGCGACTTCAAGGTGGAGGCGATTGACAAGACCCCGATAGCCCGGCTCGAAGATATCCTCGCTCAGCTCAATGGTGAGGCACTGGCTATTTGGGACGCCCGCTCGCCGCAGGAATATGCCGGCACCCGGGTATTGGCTCAACGCGGCGGCCACATCCCGGGTGCGGTCAACCTGGAGTGGACCGAGCTAATGGATAAGGATCGCAACCTGCGCCTGTTACCGCTGCCGCAAATCCGCCAAATGCTGGAACAGCGCGGGCTGACACCGGATAAGCATATCGTCACCCATTGCCAAACTCACCACCGCTCCGGCCTCACCTATTTTGTGGCAAAGTTGCTGGATTACCCCAACGTCCAGGGCTACGACGGTTCCTGGGGAGAATGGGGGAATCATCCCGCTACGCCGGTGGCGCAAGCCTGAGTTGCCTCGCCCTGCGCGTGCCGGGTTTTTAACCAGCGCTTGCGGTTAGCGTTTGCGCAGAGAGGCACGTAAACTAGCGTTTTCGCCGCAGCGTTGACCCCGCAATGAACCAGCTTTTTATCCTGATCCAGCATCTACTGCCCCAACACCTGCTGTCACGTCTGGTCGGGCGCATTGCAGAATGTCGCCTAGGCTGGGTCAAAAACACGTTTATCAAGTTGTTTGCCAGCCATTTCAAAGTCGACATGAGCGAAGCGCAGCAGCCGGATCTTCAACAGTATCCGAATTTCAACGCTTTTTTTGTTCGCAAATTGCGTCAGGGAGCACGGCCGGTCTGCGACGAGCACTCAATCGCCAGCCCGGCGGATGGCTCGATCAGCCAGCTCGGGACAATACGCAGCGGCAGGATTCTCCAGGCCAAGGGGCACAGCTATTCCACCATCGAGCTGTTGGGCGGCGACCCGGGACTGGCCGCATTGTTCGAAGACGGCAGCTTCGCCACAGTCTACCTGTCGCCCCGGGATTACCATCGGGTTCACATGCCCTGTGACGGCAAACTGCAGAAAACGGTTTACCTGCCGGGTGATCTCTTCTCCGTCAACCAGACCACAGCAACGAGGGTGCCGCGACTGTTTGCCCGCAATGAGCGACTGGTTACTTTATTCGAGACACCCCACGGGCCCATGGCGTCAGTCCTGGTTGGCGCAATGATCGTCGCCGGTATCGAAACGGTTTGGTCAGGACAGGAAGCACCGCGATCACGCAAAATTGTCACCCGCGATTTCAATGCTCCAGCTGTCATCCTGCAAAGGGGACAGGAAATGGGACACTTCAAACTTGGCTCCACGGTGATCCTGCTGTTTCCGAAGGGCAAAATAGAATGGCTAGCTGAACTGCGCGAGGGCTCGAGGCTGCAGGTGGGCGGGGCAATGGCAAGATGGACAGGCAACCAATAGGGAGCAGGGTGGGGCTTCGTCTGGCCGGTCGGCCGATAACATCCAGGTGAACTCTGATCACACGGTGCTACTTCAGAGGCGCCCTGAACTGGACAGTCACAAGCGATTCCGGGAGAACGCCAGAACCTGGTCAATATCTTCACAGCCAGTAGCCAGCATCAGAACGCGGTCAAATCCCAAGGCCACACCGCAACACGCCGGCAATCCATGGCGATGAGCATCAAGTAATTTTGAGTCCGGCGCTACTGGCGGCAAGCCGCGCCGCTGGCGTTCGTCGCAGTCATTCTGCGCTCGCTGCTCCAACTCACCGGCATCACAGAGCTCGTCATAGCCATTGGCTATCTCCATCCCGTCGAGAAATAACTCGAAGCGGCGTGCGACTCGCGATCCCCCGGGCCTCCTTTCAATCCTGCTCAGGCTCGCCTGCTCCCAGGGAAAGTCATAAACAAACACCGCCCCCGACAGGCCCGGCTCAACCCGGTGCGACATCCAGAGATCGAGCCAATCGCTGCGGTTCAGGCCGCTTGCCTGCACATCCAGTTCGCCGCGGGCATGCCGCTCCAATTCCTCTGCCGATGCCTGATGCGGATCAAGCCCGACGTACTCCTCGAAGACGTCAGCATAAGACCGGTAACTGAAACTCGAAATCCCCAGCAGCCGTTGAACCAGCTCGGCCACCTCACGCATCAGCGCGTCCAGCGAAAAACCGGGTCGGTACCATTCCAGCATGGTAAATTCAGGATTGTGCCGGCGACTGAGCTCGCCGCTGCGAAAGCATTTACACAGCTGGAAGATTGCGCCGCTGCCCGCCGCTAGCAACCGCTTCATGGCAAACTCGGGAGATGTCTGCAAAAAATGAGAGCCATCGGGGAGGCTGAAACTCTCGAGGTGAACATCGGTTGCGGTGCTACGCAGCAGGCAGGGCGTCTCTACCTCCAGAACGTCACGCTCGGCGAAAAAAAGACGCGTTTGCTGCAGAAGCCGGGCGCGGCGGCGCAGAGTTGCAACATCTGCGCCGGGCTTCCAATCTGTTGACACGATCGGGGGTCAGCCAGCTTTTACCCGGCCGACATAATCACCGCTGCGGGTATCCACCTTGATGACCTCTCCCTGCTCCAGGAAAAGCGGCACCTTGACCGTGGCGCCGGTTGCCAGGCGAGCCGGCTTGCTACCGCCGGAGGCGGTATCGCCGCGAACGCCGGGGTCGGTTTCCACGATTTCGAGCTCGACAAAGTTGGGGGGCGTCACCGATAGTGGCGAGCCGTTGTAAAGGGTTACCACACAGAGATTCTGCTCCTTGAGCCACTGTGCCGCATCCGCAACTGCCGCCTTGTCGGCCTGGTGTTGCTCATAGGTGACGGGGTCCATGAAATACCAAAAGTCGCCGTCGTTATAAAGATACTCCATGTCCTGGTCCATGACGTCAGCACCCTCCACCGACTCGCCGGACTTGAAGGTTCGCTCCCAGGTACGACCGGTCTTGAGGTTGCGCAACTTGACCCGATTAAAAGCTTGCCCCTTGCCCGGTTTTACAATTTCGTTTTCAACGATGGTACATGGGTCGCCGTCGAGCATCACTTTAAGACCCGAACGAAATTCGCTGGTAGAATAACTGGCCATTGTTTACCCCTGAAAAAACACTTGTATGTCAAAACCACAATGATAACCGGTTCCATAGACCTTGTGCAGACTGAAAGCTGGCAACAGCAGCTGGCCAGCGCTGTTCGCTGCCCGCGCCAGCTATTGCAAATGCTGGGGCTTGAACCGAAGCAGATGCCCTCACTGGACAGCGATGAACTCGACTTCCCTCTTCGGGTGCCCCTGTCCTACATCCGTCGCATGACAAGCAAAGATCCCCTCGACCCGCTCCTGCTGCAGGTTCTGCCATCGAAAGAGGAGCGCGAGGTGCACCCGGGATTCACCGATGATCCCCTTCAGGAGATGGCTTCCGGCGTTGCCAGGGGCATTATTCACAAGTATCAAGGGCGGGTGCTGCTGATTACCACCGGCGCCTGCGCGGTGCACTGTCGCTATTGCTTCCGCCGCCATTTCCCCTACCAGCAACACCAGCAATCAGCCGTCCAGTGGGACAGTGCCCTGGATTATATTCGCCGTGACGCAACTATCAGCGAAGTCATCCTGAGTGGTGGCGACCCGCTGGTAATGGGCAATGCGCGCCTGGCCAGGCTGGTGGATTTGCTGGCCGGCATTCCTCACCTGCGACGCCTTCGGATTCACAGTCGATTGCCGATCGTGCTGCCCGCACGGATTGACCAGGGACTGCTGGGCATAGTGCGAGGCAACCGGCTCAAGTGCGTTGTGGTGATCCACGGCAATCACCCCCGTGAGCTGGACACCGAGGTGGCAAGCGGTCTCCGGGAATTGCACCGCGCAGGGGCCACATTGCTTAACCAGTCGGTGTTGCTGCGCCGCATCAACGACGATGCAGACACACTCTGTGAGCTCAGCGAATCCCTCCATAACATGAATGTGCTGCCCTACTATTTGCATTTGCTCGACCGCGTCAATGGCAGCGCCCACTATAATGTGACCGCGCTCACATCTTCGAATATTTACCGCCAGATGCTGCAACGACTACCTGGCTATCTGGTGCCAAAATTGGTCCGGGAAACCCCCGACTTTCCCTACAAAACCCCTGTTTTTGTGACCTGAATCCCGGTTGGGCGATAAGTTGGCCGAATCCCGGGTCAGGGGCTAAAGTTTCCAAACGGCGACCCTTTCACTTAATCGGACAACCATGACGGATTCTGAGGAAAACCCTGCACTGGAGATTCCCGCCCAACATCTGGACGCGCCAGGTTTCTGTGCCGCTGACAGCCAGATGCTGGCCAACTGGGCGAGTCAATTGCCCAGGGGTAACCTCGGTGACACCTCGCGCCAGCTATTCAATGGCTTGCAGGAACTGAACCACTGCCGACTGGATGCCAGGCTGCGATTCGAACTCCAGGAAGTGCTGCGGCCATTCGTCTTCAGTGTTTGCGGCTCACTCGCTGTGCACTATCACAACCAACCGATAGTCATGCCGAGCCAGGCTTTCCAGATATACCTGCTATCGCAGACGATGCAGATCCAGCTTGCCATGGGCTACCAAATAGTAGCGATGGATGCTGCCCACAACCAAAGGGCGTTCCTCGTCGGCAAGAGTAAGCTGCAGTCTCTGATGGCCCAGGCTTTACATCGAGCAATCACCGACCTGGGCTACACCCTGTTTCGTGGCTACCTGATTTATTCTGAGCCCGACCCTTCGCTATGGCGTCACCTGCATCAGCTTTACCGTTTTGCCAAACATCACGGCCTGAGCGACCGAAAATTCAAGGATATGGAGACCGGTCAGGTATATCCGACTAGTATCGAGAAATGCTATATCAAAACCCTTTTGCTGGGCAGCGTGCGCAGCAATCAACTGCGCCAGGAAGATCTCAAACTGGTGTTCGACTCGCTGTGCGAATGGGTGAGCCTGGTACAACTGGCTGACTACGATTGCGCCCAAGAAGACAACATTGTCGTTAACCTCGAAAGCGACGAGCCGCCGATTTACCAGGCACTTTTTCTGGAGCCAGCGCAAACCGACAACTGCCGAATCCTGTCACTCGAGGGCCTGTTGAATCATTTGGGCCAGCAGTTGTCGGATAGCGCGGATACCACCATGTCACCGGATTTGATCAAGCACCTGATGATCTCCTGGAGCAGCTATACCCGCCGCACGTTCATGCGGATGGAAACCAGCGACCACCTGCTGGTCTGTGTAGGCATGGCGAATCTGCATTACTTCAGTGCCAATGAAACTGAATTCGAGGAGTTCACGCGTGGTAGAACGCACAATACCTTTCAACTGGAAATAGAGGCCAATCCATTTCTCCGGAACCAGGCCAGGATGAAGCACGAGGAAAGGGACGTGTGGAACACTGCTTCCAGGCCACAACCCTCTGCAACCAATTTGGCAGTGGAGTCTATCGATAACCATATTCGCCAGTTCGAACAGCAGTTAGTCACGCCCAAACGCCCCAGACACTACGAAAACCACCAGGTCTCCATGGTGAATGTCAGCGCTGGTGGCTATGCCCTGCAATGGCCGCTGGAGACAAGAGCTCGCTTGACCAATGGCGATATCGTAGGCATTCGAGAATCACGCCACGCCAACTGGAGCGTTGGCATAGTCAGCTGGATCCGGCGGGAGGACAGTGAAATTGCACAGTTGGGCGTCAAGCTCCTCAGTCCGTCCACGTTTCCGTATGCGGCTCGCGTCATGAACAGGGGCAAAGTCAGTCGACAGGAAAGCAGTGACGATTTTCGCCGGGTGCTGTTGCTCCCTGAGATCAAACTGATAGGCCAACCGCCTACGCTGCTGACGCCTGCCCTGACATTCCGGGAAAAACAAACATTACAACTGGTTCAACAGGGTAGAACCTTGACCGTCAGGCTAAAAAAAATGATCTGTTCAACCGGGGCCATCAGGCAGTTCAACATTGAAGTTGTCGACAAGCCGTGGCAGGAGAAATATGAAAACAGCAGCAGGGCGGATCGCTTTGACACGCTCTGGAATTCACTTTGAATGCCTTCGACACCCAAAAACCAGACTAGCAACGGCGCTGCAATACACGCCCACGTAGCCATAAGAACCGGACAGCAACAATGAAAATCAAAGATATAATTCGACTACTGATTCTTAATGAGTCACAGAATGAAACCGAGGAAGTCATCAACCTGTTTCGCAATAGCGGTTTTCCGACCCGTGCCGAGCGCATCGTTTCGCAGCAGGAACTGGAGCAATTATTGCAGGAACCCGAGCCCTGGGATCTGCTGATCTGTGACGATTCCGAAACGGAATTCAAGGTAAGCCAACTGCTCGAAACAGTGGCCGCATCGAAAGCCGATGTTCCAGTCATTTGGCTGAGCACCGGCGACACACCTTCCATTGCCGATGCCATAGACGCAGGCGTGCAAGACCTGATTGCCAAGGATAATAGCGGGCATCTGCTGCACGCCGCGTTGCGCGAAATAAGTAATCGGCGGGCTCGACTCGCCAGTGCCGAAGTTCGGGGCACACTGGAGGAACTGCAGGCTCGCTATGAGCTTCTCATGGGAGGCTCGCAGGACGCCATTGCCTACATTACCGACGGCATGCATGTAGATGTCAACGACGCCTACGCAACACGGTTCGGCTATGAGGATGCCGAGGAAATGGCGTGCATGCCAGTCGTAGACCTGATCTCGAGCCAACACCAGGAGAGCTTTAAAAACTTCCTTCGGGACTATGGAAAAAGCAAAGCCAATAACGTCGAATTCGAAACCTGCGGCCTGGCGCAGGACGGCTCGGAACTGTCTCTACAGATGATCTTTTCACCCGCAAGTTACGAAGGTGAAGATTGCACCCAAATTGTCATTCGCGCCGGTAACAATGCGAGCTCATCAGGTCGTGATTTTCGCCAGGGTTTTGCCGATCTTGCCCAGCAAGTGGTGCAACTTCGCAACACCCAGACCCAGGCTTGCCTGGTGTACCTGCAACTGCAAAATCTGGTGGAATTACGCTCGACGGTGGGAATACTTGCAGCGGATAAAGTGGCCTCCCAACTGAGGGACTTCCTCGCCAAACACTGTGATGGCGCAGCCCTTTGCGCCCAGGTATGCCACGACGGATACGTCATGTTGATGCCTGAAATGGATGCAGAGGCGGCGCAAAAAATTGTCGAAGAAACTGTCACGGCCTGCCGCCAGCATATCATGGAAGTCGGCAATATATCTTCCCACTGCGAGTTGGTCGCGGCGGTCATGCCCATCAACCATAAGGCGGCCGAGTCCGCGGAAACCCTGGTCAGCCATGTGTATACCGGGGTCAGCGATCTGCTAGAGCAGTCTGGCGATTGCCAATGCACCATCTACTACCCGCCGGCCGCACCGATAAAGCTCGGAAGCAAGGATATTGACCTCGATGAGCTATATGAAGAGGGCCGCCTCAAACTGTTGTACCAGCCTATCGTAAGCCTGCGCGGCGAGCCAGGCGAGCACTACGAAGTCACTGCCACTCTGGAAGATACAGACGGGTCGACGATAGATGTGCGGCACCTGGCTGCCGGCATGTATGACGATAAGCAAGGTTCGATCTTTGATCGCTGGATAATCTTTTCAACCACACGCCTGCTGGCTCAAAAGCGTAACCCGGCAAAAAAGGACACTCGAGTCATCATCAACCTTTCCAGTGCGTGCCTGCGCGATCATGAGCTGGTCAATTGGCTTGGAATGAGTTTGAATGCGGCGGGTTTACCTCCCGAGGCATTGGGATTCCAGCTGGAAACAACTGAAGCCGAGACTTCACTCAAGCTATCCGAGCGCTTTTTCCTGTCACTCAAGAAACTTGGCTGTAACTGCAGCCTCAGGGATTACGACCTCGCTCGGGACAGCGGCAAAGTCATGGAACATATTGCACCCCAAATGATAAAGATATCCTCAACTATCGTTGAGCGCTCCCAGGCTGATGAGAAAGGCCGTCACCAGCTCAAGCAGATACTGAATGCAGCCAGCCAGAACGGCGCCGCAACTATCGTCCCGAACGTCGCTAGCGCTGCTACTCTGGCGACACTCTGGCAATTAGGTGCTGCCTTTGTCCAGGGCTCTTACCTGCAGGAACCCGCTCCTGATATGGCATATGAATTCGCCGAAATAGCCTGATATGTCATGGCTTAGCTGCTTATCGAATAGGGCTTACCCGGATGTTTCACGATCAGAGTATCCTAACAGATAGAGTATGCCATCAAGGCCCAGGGTCGATATCGAATGCCTGGCCGACTCCTTTACTATCGGCTTTGCGCGAAAGGCGATGCCAAGACCAGCAATTGACAACATAGGAAGATCGTTAGCTCCATCTCCGACGGCTATAACCTGATCAAGCAAAATGTTTTCCCTCGCTGCAAGCTCTCGCAGGAGTTGTGCCTTGCGCTCACCGTCAACAATCTGCCCGCTGACTTGACCTGTCACTTTCCCATCGACAATTTCCAACTCATTCGCAAACACGTAATCGATGCCCAGACGTTGCTGCAGATATCGACCGAAGTAGGTAAATCCCCCAGAGAGTATGGCCGTCTTGTAACCCAGCTTGCGTACTGTCGATACCAGGCGCTCTGCGCCTTCGCTCAACTGCAAGCTGGCGGCGACGCGCTCCAGCACCGAGGCATCGAGGCCTTTGAGCAAGGCTACTCGAGCAGCGAAGCTGTCAGAAAAGTCTATTTCTCCACGCATGGCTCGCTCGGTAATCGCCGCCACCTCGGGCCCGACTCCGGCAGCCGCCGCAAGCTCATCAATCACTTCGGCTGCAATCAGTGTCGAGTCCATATCAAAAGCAAACAGGCGGCGATTACGCCGAAAAACGTTATCTTCCTGATAGGCTATATCCACATCCATCTGCACGGCGATCTCGAGTAATTCCCTGCGCATTTGTCCCGGCTCTTGCAGCGGCCCGCGCGCAGTAATCTCGATGCAGGCCTTGCTATCCGGCGGCAATTCACCGAGCGGGACCCGACCTGACAGACGATCAATTCGGTCTATATTCATATTGTAGCGACTGATAATTGAGGTAATCCGCGCGAGATGTTTGGCAGTCAATTTGCGAGCGAGCAGTGTTATAATATGCCGCGGTTTTCCCTGTCCCGCGACCCATGCCATGTAACTGGTTTCGTCGATCGGGGTAAATCTGGCGTGCATGCCAAGCTCGTGGGTTCGAAACAACACATCTTTCAGCACAGAGGCAGACTCGGCGCCTGCCGGAACCTCGACAAGTATGCCAAGCGAAAGGGTATCGTGGATAACCGCCTGGCCGATGTCCAGAATCTGGATTTGCTCTCGGGACAAAATGTCAGCTATCGAAGACGTTAGTCCAGGCTTGTCGGCGCCGGAAACATTGATCAATATTATTTGACGCAAAGCTGCCTCACGAATTGTTTACAATTCAAACGGCTTATTGTAACCCCAGACGCGCCTTGCTAACCAAGGTTGAGCTGAAGAATTATTTGGAATTTCATTGTGTACTGGTTTTCAAATCTCACTATTGGCACCCGACTTTCACTCTCCAGCGCTGCAGCGTCATCAGCACTGGTGGTTCTTGTAATCGCCCTTGCGGCGGCGTCAATCCCCCGCGACTCACGGCTTGAGCAAAGCGGTAATATCATTGTTGGGCAATTGGCCAATGGCGCCAAGGAGTACATTCTGGAAAAGGACAGCCTGGCATTGCAGGCCGTGCTTAACGAGCTTAGCAGGCAGGCAATCATCGCTTACGCCGGCGTCGAGGACGCCACCCACTCCGTGCTGGCTGAAAGCCATTCCGCATGGAAGGCAGACCACAAGGCACGGGAGTTTGCCAGCCCTATTCAAATTCACGACACGATTGTCGGCTATGCTCGAGTTGAGCTGGTTGGTACAGCAGCTCCCCTGTTGCCCTGGTCAACAATCCTGCTGCTTGGGCTACTGGTTTTTGGCGCGGCATTTGCTCTGACGCAATTGTATCTGCAGCGCTTTCACAGCACCCTGCAGCGGGTGTCAGCGAGGCTTTCGAAAGAGAGCTTGAATCCTCGCCAGGGCACTTTCAGGGAGCTGGATAACATCTGCCAGGCGCTCGAGCGATTGACTGACGACATGCCCCTGAGAGCCGCCGACCAGCGCGCGGTGCTGGCACTGCGCATACCTGGGTTGCAGAGCGGGCTAATGGAACCAGCGCGAGTAGCCAGCCTGATACAATCATTGAAACAGCTGGCCAGGCGAAACAAAGGGGAATTGCATCTTCGTGCAGATGGGTGCCTGTTGCTGTTCACCACCGGAGACACCCCCTGTTTCCGGGCCCTGGAGTCGGCGCGAAGCCTGCAATCACTATTGGCAAACGATCAGGGCTACGCGATGGCCATCGCGCGGGAAGAGAAAGCTAACGATCCGAATCAGCCTGTCGACTATATATTCCGATGGCAGCAGCTTTGCGAACAAACCTACCAGCTGGCAACTCGGGA
Organism: Cellvibrionales bacterium; assembly: GCA_024645065.1. Classification (GTDB taxonomy): domain Bacteria; phylum Pseudomonadota; class Gammaproteobacteria; order Pseudomonadales; family JAHEGP01; genus JAHEGP01. The sequence goes on from JAHEGP010000025.1 coordinate 13,410, forward strand.
AAATAGTTTGCTGTTATGTCGCAGCGCCCTCAGCGATCCCGCAGTGCACGACCAGGTAAGCGTATCGCAGGATGACTCAGGCCACTACCGTGTCAACGGGCTCCACTGCAACACTGAAACCAGGGCATCAGAAAGTGACAACCCGGCGCTAACAGGAAGCCCCGACGGCGAGCTTGCTACACGCGATACAGCGCCGGCAACGGGATAATTGGAGCGCGAGCAATACTGCTGCTGACGGGGCTGTGCCCCGGCAATCAGGCTTTTCGCTCTACGTCGATAGCGTCAACTTTCTGGAATCCCCGCGGTAACTTGTTCCCGCGGCGCCCGCGCTCGGAGCGGTAGTGTTCAAGGTCAGATCGTTTCAAATTCAGATGGCGCTGGCCGGCATGCACCAATAGCCTGTCACCCTCGCTCAATACAGCCACCGCCACGACATATTCCGACCGATCGGCAGCCCGCGCTGCCGGGATATTGATGATCTTGTTCCCCTTCCCACGCGACAATTCCGGCAGTTCGCCAACCGGAAATGCCAACATCCGACCTTCGTTACTGATAGCTACAACGAGGTCGTTGTCCTTGTCGACGACTCGCATCGGCGGCATGACCCGGCTACCGCGCGGCAGGCTCAAAACAGCTTTACCCGCACGATTTTTGCTCTGCAAGTCTCCCAGACGGGCCACGAAACCGTAGCCTGCATCAGTAGCCAACAGGCAGCGCTGGTCTTCATCACCAAATAAAATGCCCTCAAAAGTGGCACCAGAAGGCGGGTTGATCCGGCCGGTCAAGGGCTCACCCTGCCCCCGGGCAGACGGCAGGGTATGCGCCACGAGGGTGTAGGCTTTGCCGGTTGAGTCGAGCATGACCAGCTTTTGGTTGGAGCGACCCCGAGCCGCAAAGCGGTAGCCATCGCCGGACTTGTAACTGAGACCGGTGGGATCGATATCAAGCCCCTTGGCCGAACGAATCCAGCCTTTTTGGGAGACGATTACGGTTACGGGCTCTGCCGTGAGCAGCTCATCCTCACGAAATGCCCTGGACTCCTCGCGCACCACAAGCGGCGAGCGTCGGTCATCACCGTATTCCTGGGCTACGGCAATCAACTCCTTTTTGATCAGGGTTTTCATACGAGCATCAGAACCCAGGATTTTCTCGATGGTATCGCGTTCCTCGCTGAGCTCGTTCTGCTCGGTGCTGATAATGAATTCCTCAAGCCTGGCCAGGTTGCGCAGCTTCAGATCGAGGATCGCGTCCGCCTGAATATCGCTGATGCCAAAACGCTCCATCAAGGCCGGCTTGGGTTTGTCCTCGGCACGAATAATGGCAATAACCTCATCAATATTGAGATAGGCTATCAACAGACCTTCAAGGATATGCAAGCGCTTGAGGATTTTTTCAAGCCGATGGTTTAGCCGGCGACGAACCGTCTCCTTGCGAAAGCTGAGCCACTCACTGAGGATCGTCGCGAGACTCTTGACCGCCGGGCGACCATCAATACCGATAATATTGAGATTTACCCGGTAGTTTCTCTCCAGGTCGGTTGTGGCGAACAGGTGCGCCATCAAGCCTTCTATATCAACCCGGTTGGAACGCGGAATGATCACCAGTCTGGTGGGATTTTCATGATCGGATTCATCGCGTAAATCGGCAACCATGGGCAGTTTTTTAGTATGCATCTGCTGGGCGATCTGCTCCAGAACCCGTGCCCCGGATACCTGGTGAGGCAGCGCAGTAATGACCACATCACCTTGCTCCTGCTGATAAATCGCCCGCATCTTCAGGCTACCGCGACCTGTCTCATAGATTTTCTGGATGTCTTCCGCCGGAGTAATGATTTCCGCGTCCGTCGGAAAGTCAGGCCCGGGAACGTGGGCAAATAGTTCTTCTGCACTGGCCTGGGGCGAGTCCAGAAGATGGACGCAGGCCGCGACGACTTCGCGCAGATTGTGAGGCGGAATATCGGTCGCCATGCCAACGGCAATGCCGGTGGTACCATTGAGCAGGACATGGGGCGCCCTCGCCGGCAGTACCGTAGGCTCTTCCAGACTGCCGTCGAAATTGGGTATCCACTCGACGGTGCCCTGGGCAAGCTCCGACAGCAGGAGCTCCGCAATCGGCGTAAGCCTGGACTCGGTATAGCGCATCGCCGCGAATGACTTGGGGTCGTCGGGCGAACCCCAGTTGCCCTGGCCATCGATCAAGGGATAGCGATAGCTGAACGGTTGCGCCATCAACACCATGGCCTCGTAGGCGGCGCTATCACCATGGGGATGAAATTTACCGATCACGTCACCTACCGTGCGTGCGGATTTTTTATGCTTGGAGCTTGCTTTCAGCCCGAGCTCGCTCATGGCGTAAATGATTCGGCGTTGCACCGGCTTCAAACCATCGCCGATGTGCGGCAGTGCCCGGTCAAGTATCACGTACATGGAGTAGTTAAGATAGGCTTTCTCGGCATACTGCCGCAGTGCTACATTCTCAATATGTTCCAGGCTCGTTGCCACGCTGATTCAGGCCTCGTATATTTTGTGCTCACAATGACCGGGCATTGCGGCTTTTGGTCGATGGAAGTTCTTGCTGGATTTTGCGAGGCTGCGAAGCATAGCACCCGACAGCCCTGCTTCGCTATGCCCGGCCGCTAAGAGCCATTTGCGCTGTAGAGTTTTCACCCAAACTGCCTAACCAACAATCGGCGCAGGGATCAGCTTGCCCCTGGCTTTCTACACGGATTGCGATTATGAAGCGCTTGATGGGCTTTGAATACTACTCATTACCATTGAGGCGCGTTTTTCACGCAGGCCTGTTCCTCGAGCGTTTCCCGATAACCTCTGACAGCCGATGAAACCCCCTGGGTGTCTACCCGCTTGCGGCGATGGGCACCGGTTTCACCAGGGATCGCATCTGCTCATGCCTGCCGGCCTCCACGTGACCCAGCGCCAGCGCCATCGCCATCATACTGCCAGTGCCAGACGACTCATAGGCCAGCACACGCATGCGCACCAGATCAGGGTTCAGCCGGAGGCCAGGTGTTTCACTTCACGCCCTAAGGAGGCTGAAAATGACGGTAGAACTCTCGATGCTGGTGTACAGTGCGCTGCTTTTCCTGGTAATCATACTCGTACAGGCGGGTCTCGCCATTGCCCAGAACGGCTTGATGGCGCAGGCCGGGAGCCGCGACAGCCTGCCCTAGTCATCAGTTCTTCGACAGCGCCTGCAGCGGCTCTCGTCCAACATGCAGGAGAACCTGGTTATCTTTTCCGCCGTCGTGCTTGTGGCCATTGCGGTGGGTGTTTCCAACGATTCGACGGCCCTTGGCGCGAGCATATTTTTCTTTGCTCGCTTGGCCCATGCGATCATTTATGCCTTCGGCTGGCCGGTCGTCAGGCCGCTGTTCTACTTTGCCAGCCTCTACGGCATTGCGCTGATAGTGATAGAGCTCTTGTGAAGTCGCTGCTAACCAGGCTGGTACCGCTGTCACACTATAACTGGAACCGCTCGTCGGTTTGCAAAGCAGCTCCTGAAAAATGGGGTCAGGTCTGCAAAATTGGGTCAGGTCTTGAATTGTGAATTCAAGCGATCTGACCTACATATGCCAGCCAGGGCCAGGCCACTGCGAATTGAATGTGCCGGTGCGTTGTATTACGACGCGCCGGAGGTGAGGGGCGGGAGGACATTTATCGTGCACGCAGGGGGATCGGGAGAAAGGTTTTCGGTCTTTGCTCAGGTCTGCGATCGGTTCAACTGCGCTTGCCATAGTTGCTGCTTGATGAGCAATCATTACCACCTGCTTGTCGAGACCTGAGAGCAAGCTTTTACGAAATATGCGCAGTTGAACGGCGTTTAAGCGCAACAGTTAAACAGTTCTACAGGTCCCGCCTCGTGTTGGCCATGTCTTTCAAGGCCGTTGCAACGTCATTCTGTTGCAGAAGGAAGCCGATAGATTGTAGCTCGCGTTTTATATTGTGCTGAGCCTGGTGCGGACGGATATGGTTCGCTCGGCAAGGGCTGGCAGTGAAGCAGTGATCGCTGGATCGCTGCAGATAATTCTTTGCGACAATTTGCTTGACCGGCGCACACTTGATAGCGTGTATTATGAATCTGCTACCAAGCGTGCAGCTTAACCTTGGGACGCGCTTATCGCGCTGTCCAGGTTTTGGGGCCCACGTCCCATGACGATAACGACAAGAGCACTGTTGCAGCAGGCTCAAGAGCAAACCGGGCTGGCAGATTTTGGCGACGACTGGTTCATGGGACCGCTGGCGGCCTATGTGACTGACCTCGAGGCCGATCACCTGTCGGATTTTGGCAGGACGTTCCTGGCCCGGCAGGCGGTGAAGGACCTTGCCAGGAGGTTGCGTATCATCGACTGCCTCGCGCGCAATCCTGGCAGCGAGGAGACACCGATACCGCCCATCCTGTATGTCACCGGCCACGAGCGCTCGGGAACAACCCCGCTGCACAACCTGCTGGCGCTTCACAGCGGCGCCCGGTTTTTGTCGCGCTGGGAGTTGATGATGCCCACGCCGCCCCCTGAAGCGGCGAGTTTTCAGGAGGACCCGAGACGGCTGGAGGTCCGGAAATCCATCGATGCCCTGTGCGCGGTACCGACCTGGAAACTATGCACTGGGTGGAGGCGGATGATCCCGAAGAGTGCGTTTGGGGCTTTATGGATTGCAACGGGATCGTGGGCATGGCGCCCTCACTGCTGATGCTCGGCTGGGCGGAGTGGCTGACGGAAAAGGACCTCACCCCCAGCTTCGCCAACTATCGGAAAATCATCCAGTTGCTGACCTGGAAGAACCCGGTTCCGGAGGGGGCTTCCTGGTGCTCAAGGCACCCCAGGTTACCCGCCACCTGGCGAGTTTGTGCGGCGTGTTTCCCGAGGCCCGCTTTGTTTACCTGCACCGGGACCCGTACCGGGTATTGACCTCTTTCTGTACCTTGTTGGATATCGTCAATGGCCCCTTTCTGCAGGATCCGGACTACCAGTTGCACAGGGACCTGCAGGACTCAAACCTGTTGCGGCGCATGGGGCAGGCCTACGCAGGGATGTCCGTCTTCGCGGATAGTCACCCCGACCATGTAATCAACCTGCAGTATGTGGCCCTGCTGGACGACCCGGTAGGGGAGGTCACCCGACTGTATAAGCAGGCGTTCTATCCGCTGGACGCCAACCTGGGAGACAAGATCGGGCAATTCCTGGGGCGGCAGAAGTCCGGTGGCCGGGCGAGGCCCCGCAAACAGCTCTCCGATCACGGTTATACCCGGCAAGCGGTGGAGTCGGACCCGCAGATCAGCACATACCTGGGCCGCTACCATGTTATGTTGGAGCGCACACGCAATACAGGAGCAAAATAAAATCTGGCAATCCTGTTCGCCGCTGTGTTGTTACTCCTGCCCCTGCAGGCTTTCGCCGGCCCTCAACTGTTCGTCTTTGACTGCGGCTCCGTCAAGATGAACAGCCTGGAAATGTTCGGGTTGGAGGAGGGGGACTCGGATTTCACTGAGCTGTTCGTGCCCTGCTACCTGATCAGGCACGACAAGGGAATGCTGCTGGGGGATGGTGGCTTGCCCCGGTCTGTTGCCGATGCCGATGGCCCGGTCATTATCGATGCGCGGAGCATGGTCTATGAAAAATGGTGATCGAGCAACAATTGGCTGCAATGGACCTGAGCGGCGCAGACATTACCCATGCCGCCAATTCCCACCTCCATTTTGACCACGCCGTTGCCGCCAACTATTTTCTCGAGAGCGAAGTGCTCATGCAGCGCAGCGAGTGGGACGCGGCTTTTGCCGAAGATGCGGAGTGTATAGACACAAACTTGTTTGATGGGCTGAAAGGGGCAAGGCTTAGCTTTGTGGACGGTGATCACGATGTTTTCGGAAATGGCAGCGTCAGGTTGATCTACGCTCCCGGGCACACCACCGGTCACCAGGTGCTGATAGTGAACTTGGACAATACCGGGTCCATTCTGCTGTCCTCCGATCTCTATCACACCCGGGCCAATCGAAAGTTACAGCGGTCGCCGACCTTCAATTCTGATGCCCGGCAGACGCTCGCCTCTATGGAAAAGATTGAGCGGCTGTTGGTTGAGAGCGGGGCGACCCTGTGGATAGAACACCACAAGGCGCTGGCCGATACCCTGAAAAAAGCGCCGGAGTTCTAAGACTAACCGCTGGGTATTCCGAGCACGAACACCCCCAGGCAGACCAGGCCCACGGCAGCAGACA
>JAHEGP010000205.1 GCA_024645065.1 Cellvibrionales bacterium
CTCGAGGATGGCACCTCCAATCCCCTGCTGGATGTCTGGTTCAGAAACGAAAACGAGGGCTATATCGTCGGCGCCTACGGCACATTCCTGATGACCACCAACGGCGGTGAGACCTGGCAGGGCATAGGCAATCGGCTCGACAACCCCGACAAGCTGCACCTCAACCAGATTACCTCAGCGGACGACGGCACCCTGTTCATCGCCGGTGAGGCAGGAATGGCTTTTCGTTCGAGCGACCAGGGTGAGACCTGGGAGAGGATGGACATCCCCTATGATGGATCGCTGTTCGGGGTACTCACCCTTGGCGATAACAAGGTCGTGGTTCATGGTCTTAGGGGCAATGTTTTGTACAGCACCGATAACGGCGACAGCTGGAACAATCTGGAGACAAAAAGCACCAGCACTTACATCGGTAGCACCCTTGCCGACGGCAATGTCTATCTTGTGGGTGCTTCAGGGGCGGTACTCAAGGGTGACCCCAACAGCACCGACTTTGAAAAGCGGTTCCATCCGGCGCGTAACTCTTTGGCCGGCATCATTCCGCTGCAAGGTGGAGAACTGCTAATGGTCGGCACCGGTGGCGCTATAAAACTGGATTCCTTTGACAATCTAAAGGGTGAAGCACTGTGAGTGATAACACTGAGCATGCGATGCTGGATGGTGTGAAAGGCGCCATCGCCAACTTTATGTTCCGCTTTCGGGCACCGTTAATCCTGCTATTTGCGATTGCGACGGTATTTCTGGCCTACCAGGCCAGCAAGTTGCGGCCCGACGCGTCCTTCGAAAAGATGATACCGGTCGATCACCCCTACGTTGAAAAGTATTTCCAGCATCTGGACGACCTCAAGGCGCTGGGCAATAGCGTGCGGATCATCGTCGAGAGTCGCAGCGGCGATATCTTCACCAAGGAATTCCAGGAGGTACTCAGCCAGATAAACGACGAGGTATTCTACATTCCCGGCGTCAATCGTTCTGGCATGCAGTCGCTGTGGAGTCCCAATGTGCGTTGGAGCGAGGTGACCGAAGAGGGTTTTGTCGGCGGCGCGGTGATACCCGATACCTACGACGGCTCGGCGGAAAGCATGGAGGAGTTGCGCGCCAACACCCTGCGCTCCGGCCAGGTGGGTCGCCTGGTAGCCAATAATTTCTCGGCAGCGATCGTGCTGGCGCCCCTATCGGACACCGATCCCACCACTGGCGAGAGGCTGGATTACAGGGCCCTTTCCGATGCGCTGGAAGAAAAAGTACGACAGAAGTACCAGTCGGACGACATCGTGATTCATATCACGGGGTTCGCCAAAGTGGTCGGCGACCTGATCGAGGGCGCGTCCCAGGTCGCGATCTTCTTTGGTATCGCCTTCTGTATTACCCTGGTGTTGCTATACATGTACTCCCGCGATGTGTGGAGTACGGCCATGCCGCTGCTGTGTTCCACCATTGCGGTGATATGGCAGCTGGGCCTGTTGCACACCATTGGTTACGGTCTCGATCCCTACTCGATGCTGGTACCCTTTCTGGTGTTTGCCATTGGCATCAGTCATGGAGTACAGATTATTAACGGCATCAGTCGCTGCTGCTTCAAGGGCGATACCGCACTTGGCGCGGCCAAGGCAACATTTTTGACCTTGTTTGTTCCGGGGATTGTGGCGCTTTTCAGTGACGGCATCGGCTTTTTCACCCTCCGAGTCATCGAGATTCCGGTGATCCAGGAGTTGGCGGTCGCCGCCAGTCTGGGCGTGGCCGTACTGGTATTTACGCATCTGGTATTACTGCCTTTATTGATGTCCTATACCGGCATCACCAAGCACTGCCTCAACTATCTCGAGAGCAAAAAACACAGCAAGTTTACCCACTGGAGGCTGCTGTCCAATTTTGCAGCACCGCCACTGGCGGTAATAGCCATTGTGGTTTCACTGCTGTTGCTGGCGCTGGGGCTGTATACCGGTAAGGATCAGAAAATTGGTGACCTGGATCCGGGTGCACCGGAGCTGCGGCCGGACTCGCGCTATAACCTGGACAACAAGTATCTTACCGACAACTTCTCGACCAGCACCGATGTACTGGTGGTCATGGCAGAAACGCCACCGCAAGCCTGTGGCAACTATGAAACCATGGCAGCGATCGATTACTTCCAGGGCTATATGGAAAACATCCCGGGTGTGCAATCCGCCGCATCCCTGGTCAACGTGTCGAAGATGGTTATCTGGGGAATGAATGAGGGTGACCCAAGCTGGTATTCACTGAGTCGCAACCAGTACATTCTCAACAACTCGCTGTCACGGGTACCCACCGAGCTGATGAATACCGATTGCAGTATGGCACCGGTGATACTGTACCTCGATGATCACAAAGCCGACACGCTTGACCGGGTAACCAACGCTGTCGCGGAGTTTGGTGAAAAATACAATAGCGACACGGTTAGTTTTGAATTGGCGGCCGGTAATGCCGGGGTAGAAGCCGCTACCAACAAGGTTATCAGCAAGGCGCAATACCAGATGCTGGCCTGGGTGTACGGCGTGGTTACACTGCTCTGTCTGTTGACCTTCAAGTCGATCAAGACCGTCGCCTGCATCATTCTGCCGCTGGCGCTGACCTCTATCCTGGGCCAGGGATTGATGGCGAGCCTGGGCATCGGCGTAAAAGTGGCGACCATGCCGGTAATCGCGCTGGGGGTTGGTATCGGTGTCGACTACGGCATCTATATCTACAGCCGCCTCGAACAGTACCTCAAAGAAGGCTATGAGCTGCAGGAAGCCTATTTTAGAACACTGAGAACCACGGGTACTGCGGTAGCATTTACCGGTTTCACCCTGGCGATAGGTGTGGGTACGTGGATTTACTCTCCGATCAAGTTCCAGGCCGATATGGGCATCATGCTGACCTTCATGTTCCTGTGGAATATGGTGGGTGCATTGACCCTGCTACCGGCACTTACCTGGCTCTTTCGCAGTAAAAAGACCGGGGCGGCTAAAGCCACAGCGGCGACCAATACCGCCTAGACAGGCTCTTGCGAGACCCCGAACAGCCGGCCCTGCCCACAGCACGGCCGGCTTTTTCTTACCCGCAATATGCCGCAGCGTTGAGATTGGTATTTGGCAAAAAGTACGGCAGCATTAAGCCGCTGGCGAAACCCTAGAATAAAACCCGGGTACGAATGGTCGCCTCAATAGCGCGCAGACCGCTCAGGGCAAGCTCGCTGTAGTCTTTGTCGACGTCTATCACCACGTATCCGATGTCGGCATTGGTTTGCAGATATTGTGCCGTGATATTGACGTTGTTGCGGGAAAACACCTGGTTGATCGCGCCCATCACCCCGGGAACGTTACGGTGTATATGCAACAGGCGATGGGAACCGGGATGCTCCGGCAACGCCACCTCGGGAAAGTTGACAGCCGAAGTGGTAGTGCCGTTATCGCTGTAGCGAATCAGCTTTTCGGCCACTTCATAGCCGATATTCTCCTGTGCCTCGACGGTTGAACCGCCGATATGGGGTGTCAAAAAGACATTATCGATGCCGCGCAGGGGCGAAACGAATTCCTCATCATTGGATTTTGGCTCATGGGGAAACACATCCACTGCGGCCCCGGCCAGCGCACCACCGCGCAGTGCGCCTGCCAGGGCATCGATGTCGACCACGGTACCCCGTGAGGCATTGATCAAAATAGCCCCGGGTTTCATGCGATGTAGCTGGCTGGCCCCCATCATGTTGCGGGTTGCAGCTGTCTCCGGCACGTGCAGGCTCACGATGTCCGCTTCCCGCAAAAGAGTTGCAAGAGACCCCAGCTGACGCGCATTGCCCAGGGGCAGTTTCTTCACCGTATCGAAGAACACCACCTGCATTCCCAGCGACTCTGCCAATATCGAGAGCTGGGAGCCTATCGAGCCATAGCCGACGATGCCAAGCACCTTGCCTCGTATTTCGTAGGACGCCGATGCGGTCTTCTGCCACACGCCCCGATGCGCCAGCGCACTTTTTTCTGCGACCCGGCGCAGCAGCAAAATGGCCTCGGCCAGCACCAGTTCGGCGACCGAGCGGGTATTGGAAAAAGGGGCGTTAAAAACCGGAATTCCGCGGTTTTGCGCGGCCACGGTATCGACCTGGTTGGTACCGATACAAAAGCATCCAATGGCGTTGAGCTTTGCTGCCCGGGCCAGCACTTCTGCACTGAGCTGGGTGCGTGAACGAATACCGATGAAATGTGCATCGGCGATTCGGCGCATGAGTTCGTCCCCGGCGATCGCCGACGGGTGATAGTCGATATTTTCGTAGCCCGCCTCGTGCAGGGTATCCACTGCCGACTGATGCACCCCTTCAAGCAGCAGAAACCGTATCCTGCCTTTATCGAAGGATGTTCCTGCAGTTTGCTTTGAGGGTGTCGAGACAGAAGAAGTAGTAGACATGTCGAGTGTATGCCCTGTTACGGAGAGTGAGCAGCATTCCGGCAAGACCGGAGCGGGCGCGCATGATACCATAATCACACTGTTCAGCTGCAAATCGGCTACCGGGCACAGTTGCTCATGACACTCTCCACCCCCACCGACATCCTCTCCGAACTGCGTGCCATCGTCGGCGCCCGGCGGGTACTGACCGATAGCGCCAGTCTCGAAACCTACGGCCAGGACTGGACCCGTTTTTTTGAGCCCCGGCCCACCGCGGTGGTATTACCGGGCTCGCTGGAAGAAGTCCAGGCTATTGTTCGACTGGCAAATCAATACCGCGTTGCACTGGTTCCGTCGGGGGGTCGCACCGGTTTGTCAGCCGCGGCTGTCGCTACTAACGGGGAGATCGTGGTGGCTTTTGACCGCATGAACAGGATTCTCGACTTCAATGCCACCGATGAAACCGTGGTCTGCCAGGCTGGCGTGGTCACCCGGCAACTTCAGGATTTTGCTGAAGCCCAGGGCCTGTTCTACCCCGTCGATTTTGCCTCGGCCGGCTCCAGCCAGATTGGCGGCAATATCAGCACCAACGCCGGCGGTATCAAGGTTATACGCTACGGTATGACCCGCGACTGGGTCCTCGGGCTCGTAGTCGTTACCGGAAGCGGCGAGGTACTCGAACTGAATAAGGGTCTGGTAAAAAACAACTGCGGCTACGACCTGCGGCATCTTTTTATTGGCGCCGAGGGCACCCTGGGGCTGGTAGTCGCCGCCACCATGCAACTCGCGCGGCCACCCGGGTCTCTGAAGGTCATGGTGCTGGGGGTGCCGGAGTTTGCCGCGATCATGGATATACTGGCCTGCTTCAAGGCCAGCCTGGATCTGACCGCATTCGAATTTTTCTCCGAGGCCGCACTGGCAAAAGTCATCGAGCACCAGCAACTCGCGCGCCCCTTTGCAACCGTGACGCCCTACTACGCCCTGCTGGAGTTCGATGCCCAGGCCGAACAGCAGCTGGAAGCGGCTATGAGCCTGTTCGAAACCTGTGTTGAAAACGGCTGGGTGCTGGACGGCACCATCAGCCAAAGCCAGCAACAGGCCGCCAGTTTGTGGCGTTTGCGCGAGGATATCTCTGAAACGGTCTCACGCTGGACCCCTTACAAGAACGATTTGTCGGTGCAGGTGTCTCGAGTACCGGAGTTTAT
>JAHEGP010000206.1 GCA_024645065.1 Cellvibrionales bacterium
CCCCTTCCCTCCACCGGCATTACCCGGCTTCCCCGGTACTACGAGCCTCTCCGCCACCCCAGGGCGCCCGAACCCTCCCTCACGGGCGTTCGGTTGGTCTTCCCGGACCACGCCAAGGGGCAGTAGCCACGAATAGGGCGTTTGTTCCGCCTATACTCGGGCCGGTTAATTTGCCAAAATCGATGAGAACGGTTTAGACTCAAACGATGGTAAAGCGATACCGGAGACTACCCGGGTTCGCCCGGTTCATGCTGGTGTTATTGATGATTGTATCGGGTTCAGGCTGGGCAGGCATACCACCCGAGCGGCAAGCTATGCTGGAGGCCGTGCGGGACTCGGTACGCGAGTCGGCTGACTATACCGGGCTCAGTGAGTTGAGCGACGAGGTCATGGGTGCCATGGCCGCGGTAGCCCGGGAAGAGTTCGTGCTGGCCCGTTACCGTCACCTGGCCTACCGCAACACGCCCTTGCCGATTGAGGCCGGCCAGACAATTTCACAACCGCTGATCGTAGCCCTGATGACCGAGTTGCTGAATCCGCAGCCCGGCGATGTGATGTTAGAGGTCGGCACCGGTTCGGGCTACCAGGCAGCGGTGCTAGCCCAATTGGTGAAACATGTTTACAGCGTCGAAATCATAGAGGAGTTGGCCGACAGCGCGGCCCGGGTGCTGCAGCGGCTGAACTACAGCAATATCACGGTGCGCAGCGGAGATGGCTATGCTGGCTGGCCGGAGCACGCCCCCTTCGATGGCATCATTGTCACCGCAGCCGCGCAACATCTGCCACTACCCCTGTTGCAGCAACTGAAGCCCGGCGGCAAGCTGGTTATCCCCCTGGGTGAGGAGCACGGTGTTCAGGATCTATTGGTGGTAGAGGTAGATGCGGGGGGAGAAATCAACAAGAAATCAGTGCTGCCTGTGCGCTTTGTACCACTGACACGTAAATGACCTACTGGATGCAGTGCTCTCTGCCAAACAGGGCATAAATAATCAGGGCGGAAACAATCGTCATCACCGCTGCCAGCATCTCCCACGGATTGGCTACGGCGGCCAGGCCGGTGAAGATCAGGGTAGTTACGATAAACACGAGCGGCGCCCACGGATAGCCGGGAAAATCGTGGATTTCGCTGTTCCTGTCGCGGCCAATGACGAATAGGCTGGCGACGGTGATCACCGTGCTCAGCCCCAGGGTGAAACCCAGGTAAGATAGCAGTTCGCGTAGCCCGCTTAGCCAGACCACGATAATGGACAGCAGTGCTTGCGCGGAGATGGCGGCTGCCGGCGTCGTGCCATCGAAGCGCAGAACAGCAGGCATCAGGCCGTCCCTCGCCATCTGCGCGTAAACCCGGGGTCCGATCATGATCATGGCGGATACCGAGGTGAACATGGCCACCGCGACGATGCCGCGTACGAGGTTTGCCAGAACTTCTCCCGACAGCGCTTGAGCGGCGAGGGCGGCGACATCTTTCTGGCCGGCGATAACAGCAGGGGTTGGGGCGAACAGGAAAATGGCGTTCAGTAACAGATAGAGAATCATAATCAGCGCGGTCGCAGACAGCATTGCCTGGGGCACTGAGTTGGTCGCGTCCCTTGTTTCGCTGGCGACATAGATAGAAGCATTGAAACCCGAGTAGCTGAAGGAAACCCACATCAGGGTTGCGGCAAACGCCGGTAGGCTGAACGGTGCCGATTCACTGTAGCGCCAGGCATTCACACCTGGCCAGCTGGTCGGATTCGAGCCCGCAAACACAAAAAATATGAAAGCGCAGATGAAGGTCAACTTTAACACGACTACGGTATTCTGGAGCAGTGCTCCGCGTCTCACGCTCAGGCCGTGGACCGCTGCTGCGAGGATGATGACAACACTGGCAATCGCGTTTTCCGGTATCGTGGAGCGCCATGCGGATGGCAGCAGGTAGGCCTCGAAGGTGATGGCGGAAACCGCGATCGCGACGGTAAATCCCGCCCACAGGGAAATCCAGCCCGCCACGAAGCCCACCGCGGGGTGTACCACTCGGGACAGGAAAAAGTACTCGCCGCCGGATACGGGCATCAGTCTCGCCAGGGCGCCATAGCTGGCAGCACCGCACATAGCCAATAAACCCCCAATAAACCAGGCCAGTAGTACGTACAGGGGCGAACCCAATTCGGACAGGGCAAAACCGGATGTGGTGAATACACCGGCACCCAGCATATTGCCGATCACCAGTGCATTCAGGCTGAACAGACCCAGCGTAGATCGGCCGGGCCCGCGTGTTTCCCGAAAGCTATTCATGGAGAGGAATCGCTGGCAAATGCCCCTTATTGCCCGTGAAAGGTAAGTGAGTATTCGGGTGCAGCGAGACCTTGATCGATGACATTCATGTCCGTAGCGGCCCCTGATCCAATAAAATGTGGTATTTAGATCATAACACTTTGGAGGAGGTCTTTGATCGACACCTCCGGCGCCGATCAGGGTGGGGCGTGTAGTGTAAAATGGTCGTGTTCAAAGATTCGCAGGATTTAGTCGAGCCTGACCAACCCGGTATTTTCCGCTGCTAAAGGGGGTCAGAACGCTTTATTTTTGTTCAGCAAAGTTTGCGTTGGAAAATGGATTGATCGCTCCAGATCTCACGCAAGAGATTCCTCGAACGCCGGTTCATGGCACCAAGCCGAAGCTCTCGGCGCCAGCATTGAACAAAGCCTGACCGGTAACAATTCTTATCAACGGTCGTTCGCCATCGATAGGGCTGTCAGGCTCTACCCGCCCCACTTCGGCCATTCGCCATTATTGCTTCATCGGTGCTTTTTTGGCAATCTCAAAACTGGCAATGCGGCATTCGGGCACTGGGTGATCCATGCATATTCGAATTATATTGAACGGAAAAAAGGCGGGCCTGGAGCCCGTCAGATCGGCAATTTTCAAGGCACGGGAAACCGGCGAGATCGAAGTAAGGGCTACCTGGGAAGGCGGTGATGTAGAGCGCCTGGTGCAGGAAGCCGTCCGCGACGGTTGTGAGCGCTTGGTGGCAGCAGGTGGTGATGGGACAGTAAAAGAAGTTGTTGATGCCATCTTGCGGCTAGGCGCAGATGAACGGCCGGAGTTGGCGGTGATGCCGCTTGGCACAGCCAATGATTTTGCAACAGCCTGTACAATACCTGCAGATCACTTGTTAGCACTGCAACTGGCCCAGTCAGGTAAAGTGCAGAATGTCGATGCAGTAAAGGCCAACGAACACCACTTTATGAATGTTGCCAGCGGTGGCTTCGGCGCCCAGGTTACGGCTAATACTCCGGTAGTACTGAAGAATTTCCTTGGTGGTGGAGCCTACACGCTGTCAGGCCTGGTCCAGGCCATTAGCTTTTCTCCTTATCAAGGTGAGGTTCGCCTGCCCGACCAGTCGTTCAGCAACGCGGTCATCGTTGGCGCAGTATGTAATGGCAGACAGGCAGGTGGCGGCCAGCAACTTGCTCCGCAGGCTCTGATTGACGATGGTTTGCTGGACCTGGTGGCTTTGAACAACTTCCCGCCAGAAGCCCTAGTCCAGGTCGTGGAAGAATTGAGTGCACCCGAAGTAAACGGTGAGTTTGTGAAGCGATTCAGGGTCCCCTGGGTTGAATGGGAATCAAATGCAGTGATGCCTGTCAATCTTGATGGTGAACCCATCAGCAGCAACAAGATCCGCTTTGAGGTGATGCCCGGTGCGATAAAACTGGTGCTACCGGATAAATGTCCAATGACAAAAGGCTCCTGATAACAGGAGCTAGTGTAGTGCCCGATAGTCGAGTTAACATCTCCTCTAACCCTCCTCTAACCAGCGAACTGGTAGCTGAGGGTTCCGTAATCGATATCGTAGCACGTGTTACGGACAATAATGGGTTGAGTAGCATCGCGTTCTCTGTTTAAGGTAATGTCGTGTGCAGCCTAAATTCAGCGCCGCTTGCGTCGGGCGAATATGATTGTTCCTTTGATGTCCCCAAAGGTAAGGACCGTACTCTTGATGTTGAGGTTCGATCTTTCGATCTATAGACATGGCCAACAACATGACAAGTGCTTCGGCGCGAATATTTACCGGCGACCCGAATGGTCGGACCAAAGGCGAGAAAAAATAGTCCGACCTTTGATTCGCATTCGGTAGCGGCCAGGGCTGCGTCTCTGTGTGAATGCTGGGCACCTGCTATAGAGTCGCTTCATGAAGTTCATTTCCGCATGGCGGTCGCTCGGTGGAGTTTTTCAGCAATTTTGATTTGCTCTGGTAATTCAGCGACAGTCCCTTGCTGGCACCTGGACGAAGTAAAGGCCTGGCTTGTAGCGGGGCTTTTTTACTTCCATTAGTGCGCATTGATCCTGATGCTGGTCGTGTCGGTCTAGGATTTGATCTGGCCAGCGAAGCAAAAGTGCAAGTTTTGGGAGCAGTAACATGAGCGAAACTATTACCCAATCGGAGATCACATGCCCTACTTGCGGCCATAAAAAGATCGAAGTTATGCCGAGGGATGCTTGCCAATGGTTTTACGAGTGCGAAGGTTGCCACGAATTACTAAAACCCAAGCCGGGTGACTGCTGTGTTTATTGCTCCTATGGCTCAGTGAAATGCCCCCCAATACAGGCGGGCACTTCTTGTTGTGGATAGCACTTTTCTGACCGGCCGTAGCTGGCACCAAGCCGAAGCTCTCGGCACCAGCATTGAACAAAGCCTGACCGGCAACAATTCTTATCAATGGTCGTTCGCCATCTATAGGGCTGTCAGGCTCTACCCGACCCTCAAGAGTCATAGAGAATTGCTGCTGGTTGAAGATTTGGCAGCGCGACAATGCCTCTTTTGTCCCGCTCGCGAACGATGTCCTAAAGAAAAAGCGGAAGCTTGAATTCTGCTTGGCTTGAATCACGCTTCCTCCTGGTAGTGGCTTATACTCGCAGCCACCAATAGCCGTTGATAGATTATGGTTATGTAGTGGTTCCATGACCTGCATCAAGCCAGATTGTTTAACCCGCATGGTAGTCTGAAGGTGAAAGCAGTGGCTTTGTCAGGGAGATTGGTTGTGCGAATTGCATTTTTTCTGCTTCTTTTTTGTTTGATTTTGGTCGGGGGTTGCAGCGATGGTTTGGATTCACAGTCCGGTACACTAAACACCCCACCCAGCGATTGCTTTTGGCAGATAGCTTTGTCGCCGGGATGGTTGGAGACCGACAATCGCGCTTGGCCAGATCTCAATGCGTCCTACCGAGCGGCCGTTTACACATTGCCTGAGGAGGCATCTTGTCTGATGGTAGAAGGCGGATTTCCAAATGCCAGGTACATGTCTTTTTCCAGTTACTACGCGCTGGGTGGAACCATAGATAACTTGCTGGACAAGCACATCTCTCCAAGCACCGGTTCGATTAACCCGTTTGTTGCTGGAAATCCAAGAAATGATTCCGCTCGGAATTACACCCTAGCCCTGAAAGCTAACGATCAAGTGCATTGCCCGTACGCTTCGAATATTGTGGCAACCACTGATTCGATTGCCATGTTGATGTATAGGGTATACC
>JAHEGP010000207.1 GCA_024645065.1 Cellvibrionales bacterium
GCCGCAGCACAGCAGGATGCGTTTGCTGTCGAGCAGTTCCAGCAAATCCAGATTGACAGCGCTCATGAATTGTTGCCCTCCAGCGCAGGTTCCAGGGCGGCGGCAATGCCGTCGATGATCCCGTGGGCATCAAATCGCTGCTGGATAAGCTGTTCAACCTCGACCAGGCCTTCGCTGCGATTCCTGAGTACGGCGTCCATGTAGCCTGCCTGCAGGGTCGCCTGTTTATGGTGTGCCACGGCGCTTTCCACCACAGCCCGGGTTTGCTGGCTAACGGAGTCGCCTTGTTTCACCAGCTGCTGGATTTCCTGGTCGAGAAATCGCCTTGGCCGGGTGCGGTTGAGGATCATGGGGCCGGTGCTCAATCCAAGCTCACCGCTTACGTAGTCGAGCAGTTCACCGCCTTCCTGAATCGCCATTTCTTCTGCCAATGCGACCACCAATACGGTACAACGCTGTCGGTCGGAAATCAGGCTCTGGATTTTCAGTGCGCTGCTGTTTACCGGGCCCCCTCGAATGGTGCTGGCCAGAACCGAAGGCGTGCGCAGCATCAGGGCACAATGCCCGGTAGCAGGCGCATCAAACACGATAGTATCGAATTCGGCCTTGCCGTCGGAGCCCTCGGCGAGGTCGTAGAGTTTGCCCAGGCACATAATCTCTTCGAAACCCGGCGCGGCATCGGTAAACTGACTCATCATCTTGCCATTCAGGACCCAGTCATAGAGCAGGTGCATGGGAATGTTTCGATGCAGGTATTCCTTCATCGACAAGCGGCTATCGAGTCGGCTTACCCAGAGATTGGCTTCTGCCTGGGTCGGGTCGTAGACCACACGCAGGTTTAACAGTGGGTGCTTTGCATCTTCGCGCTCATAGAGAGTCAGCAAGGTGCGTTTGCCTTTGCGGGCGCTGGCGGTGGCCAGGGCGGTGGCGATGGCGGTTTTCCCTACGCCACCCTTGCCGGTTACGATCAGCAATTGGGTGCCGGGTATTTTTGCCGTGGCGCTCGCTTGCGTTGCTGCTTGCGTTTCGTTCATGGTTCGGGGATTCGCCTGATCAGATAACTGCAGATTGCCTCGGGGGTAAATTTAACCATATTTGCGGCCTCACTGTGCAATAAGTGTTGCTGTGGGCGGGAATCAGCTTGCTTCGGTATCCAATTGGCGGGATGCTATGAAATCACTGGCCGCGGCGAGGTCGAGAGAAAACCCTCGCTTCAGGGCCACTTGCGAGGGGCGCAGATTTGCACCATCAGCAGGGGTTATCGGCTTAACAGCTGCGATTCCGGTTGCTATGGTAGCCCGGGATAGGGGGTGGCCCTGACAGTCCGGTTTGAACCTTTACGATAATCTGCGTGGGTATCCGTGGTTGATCAGCAAGATTGTGGCAGGCCGTGCAACGGGGCAGCCACTTGTCACCGGCTCCGCCGGCACTGCTCGCTTTGGTGGGACAGCATCACCGCAATCGTCGGCAGGGGTTTTGTATCACTGCGTGTCAGCCCGGCCCGCCCGTCGAACCAGCGAAGTCACAAATGAATGAGGAAATCCTGTGCCAAGGGCCAGCGAATTGAAGCGCTCAAGCGTCGTCGGGATCAACGGCAGCGCTTATGTCGTGCACCAGATCGAGGTAAAAGCACCGTCGAGTCGAGGGGCTAATACGCTCTACAAAGTCCGTTTTTACGATGTCCGTACCAGGCAAAAGCTGGATCAGACATTGAAGGCGGATGATATCCTCGATGAGATCAGCCTGGAACGGCGCCCGGTGCAGTTCTCGTACATCGACGACGGCTTCTATGTCTTTATGGATGCGCAGGATTACACCCAGTATCCGCTGTCTCCAGACCGGCTGGAGCAGCAGCTGCCTTTTATCACCGGGGAGCTGGAAGGCATGGTCGGTTTGCTGGTTGATGGCGAATTTGTTGCAATCGAGTTGCCCCAATCGGTGGTCATGGAGATTACGGAGTGTTCGCCGGGTATCAAGGGAGCATCGGCTGCGGCGCGCACCAAACCCGCGACATTTGCCACCGGCCTGGTTATCCAGGTGCCGGAATACCTGGAAGTGGGGGAGAAGGTGAAAATCAATACCCAGGAAGCGCGCTATATGTCGCGGGCATGAGCGCCCAAGAGAGATAGCTGCCAACGGAGGCTTTGCGTGACAGACAAGAGACGGGTCATCACCGCCGATTACCTTAAGCCCCGACATGGGGCCGAGCTGGTGTTCCTGCTTGATCAAACTGTCCGGGATGCCGTGGGGTTAGCAAGGCGCTCACCGCGAGTGCGAAACGAACCCTTGGCGGCGAAATGGCCAGGTTGCCCCATGCCTTCAGCGTGCTTTGCTATCAGCAAGACAGCAATTCTGCCACCCGGCTGTCAGCGGGGCAGTCGCCGCCTGTGACCACGCTCAGCCGGGGTCCCGGTCAGATGCCAGTACCCATCGACGCAAACATTGGCGGGCTAAATGGCTGCCGGTGGAAATAGGGGCACCGGTCCCGCGCCCCCGGTTTTAAGGGGAGAAGCCCGGGTGGGTCGGATACGTATTGCCTATACCAGCCAGGGCAGTGGCCCGGCACTGGTATGTTGCCATGCCATGGGTTGGAACCAGTCGCTGTGGGACCAGCATCGCGCCCGCTTTGCCCGGTCCCATCGCCTGATTACGTTTGACCAGCGTGGTTGCGGTGATTCCGATCACCCTCGGCAGCAGCCGGGTGGCGAGAATCCGTATACCGCGCAAGGCTTTGCCGCTGATTTGCTGGCAGTACTCGATGCGCTGGCGATCGACCGGGCCAGCATACTGGGGTATTCAATGGGCGCGGTGGCCGCCTTGCGCAGCGCCATCGACTGCCCTGACAGGGTTGAGCGCCTGATCTTGGTCTCGGCCATGGCGTCACGGCTCCCCGAAGCCATTATCCAGCGCGCCAGCCTGGTTGAGCAGGTGCTGGCCCGCGAGGGACTGAGGGAGACCTATCAGTACTACTTTTCGGGGCCCTTGTTCGCCGGCATCGAGCGCAGTGCGGAGTTCAGGCGCCAGCTTGATGACTGCGCCAGCAAGGCGACGGCGCATGGGTTCCTGGGATGCTTTGGGGTCACTATCCAGCGTCCGTCAATGGTCAGTGAGCTGGCCAGAATCGCGGCGCCGACCCTGATTCTGGTTGGCGAAAACGATACCCACTACCTGCCCGAAGCCCGCCTTATGGCGAGCCATATCGCCAATGCCCGCAAGGTGCTTATCAAAAACGCGGGGCACGCCATCAACGTGGAACAGCCCGTGGCATTTGAGGATGAAGTGCTTGGTTTTCTGGCCTGGATACCGGGTGGCGGCCAGCGGCATGTCGGCTAATCCCCCGCGGCTGCGCGCGGGCCATGGATCGCCGGCGCTGCCCAGTCGACAGTTGTTACAGCCCCTGGCGCAACGAGGCGTTCCATGCGTTTGATCCTGGCACCCATGGAAGGTGTGATCGACTACACCCTGCGTGAACTGCTTACCGGGCTGGGCGCCCTCGACCGCTGTGTCACCGAATTTGTGCGGGTTAGCGACTTGCTTTTGCCTCCCCGGGTTTTCCTTCGTTACTGTCCGGAATTAAAGCACGGCGGGGTGACCACCGCTGGAGTTCCCGTGTACCTGCAATTATTGGGCAGTGACCCCCCGGCGATGGCAGAGAATGCTGCGCGGGCGGCCCAGCTGGGGGCGCGGGGAATCGACCTCAACTTTGGTTGTCCCTCGAAAACCGTCAACCGCACCCAGGGTGGGGCGGTATTGCTGCGTCAACCCGAGCGCGTCCATGCCATCGTCGATGCCGTTCGTCGAGCGGTACCAGGTTCTACACCTGTGACGGTCAAGATTCGTCTTGGCTACGACGATAACTCGCTACTTGAGGACAACGTCAGGGGCATTGCCGCCGCAGGCCCCACCGAGCTGGCAGTGCATGCGCGTACCCGGCGCGATGCTTATCGACCGCCGGCGCACTGGGAGCAACTGGCCCGCATCAGGGAGTGGATTCAGGTGCCGGTTATCGCCAACGGCGAAATCTGGAGTATCGAGGACGCCCAACGCTGTCGCCAGGCCAGTGGCTGTGACGATTTGATGCTGGGTCGAGGCATCCTGAGTCGCCCCGACCTTGCCTGTTTAATCCGTGCCAACGATCAGCAACGAGAGCTGGAGCCGTTGCCCTGGCCCGCTGTCCTGGCGCTGGTGATCAGGTTGTTCGAAACCATGCGCGACATCTATAAACCGCGACATGTGGGCAATCCCGTCAAACAGTGGCTGGCCTACCAGCGCTATTATTTTCCCCAGGCGGCGCGTTTATTCGAGCGCATCAAGCGCCTGCAAAACCCGGTCGATATTCACGCCGCCCTGTGCCAGGAAATCATGCTTGCGGGGTCATAATGCATCGTTCAGGGCCTCAACCCGGCAGCACCCGGAGGGCCCCGGGTCAGGGCTGTGCGATGCGCAGCATCACTTTGCCGGTGCGCCCGGCCAGGGTTGCCCGGGTCACGGCTTCAGCGACGTCCGCCAGCGGGTAAGTGGCACTGATCCCCGTCGTGAAAACGCCTTTTGTAGTGAGGCGCCGGACGCTGTGCAATACCCTCAGCAAGGTGAGTGGGGACTGTTGCAGCATCCAGTTTGGCAAGATAAAGCCCGACACCCGGGCGACCGGCATCATCAGGTCGCGGATGGGTAATTTCAGCGGGCTATTATCAAGCGTGCCGTAAAGCACCAGTTTGCCACCCAGTCCAAGACAGCGCACGACATCGGCGGTCAGCTCTCCCCCCACGCAATCAATGGCATAGCCAACGCCCTTGCCCTGGGTTATGCGGAATACCTCGTCGACCAGGTCTTGCTCCGAGGTCTCGACCACGGCGTCGGCTCCCAGCCGCCTCAGCTCATCGCTGTTGCTGTTGGAGCGCACTACGCACAGGGTTTTGAATCCATAGATCTGTGCCAGCCGCACCACGCTTTTTCCCAGCGCCGACCCGGCCGCTGTCAGCAGGAGCCATGCCCCGCGGCGAATCTTCAGTACTTCCCGGGTCATCACATAGGCGGTAACCGGATTGACGAAAAACATCGCGCCCTGCTCATCGGAAATGGTGTCTGGTAAGGCCACCGCCTTTTTGGCATCAGCCACCGTATATTCCTGCCAACAACCGTTGGGAGGGCCACCGGCGATGGCAACCCGCTTTCCTGCGAGGCGTTTTGCCAGTAAGCCTGACCCGACGGCATCGACCACACCCATGCCTTCACCACCAAGCGCATAGGGTGGCTGAGGGCAGGGGATTTTCAGTGTCGGGTCATAGAATACCTGGCTGTGTGCGGGCCGTCCCCGGTTCCAGATGATGCGCTGCAGTGCAGTGTGGTAAGTGCCGTGGACAAAGTTGAGGTCCGACGGATTGATTGGGCTCAGCAGCATGCGCACCCGCACTTGACCGGGACCGGCTTGCATCATCGGCGCATCGACGACACGAATGTCGCTGGGGTTTTGGGTGAAGGCAGCAAGCTGAGCGGATTTCATATG
>JAHEGP010000026.1 GCA_024645065.1 Cellvibrionales bacterium
CATTGTTGGTGGACCCCATCGACCTGCAATACGACGCCAAAGACCAGCAGCTGCTTGTGTTCCAGGGTTTGAGCAACATTACTGACGCCGCCGGCGGTCCCCAGCTGGTGACGATCCGCTATCGTCACGCCGAGCCCGGCGGTTATCTCGCCGACGAACAGGCCAGGCAAGAACCGCCGCGCCCCACCTCCTCCTGAGCGTTCTGTAACGCGCACGGCTGTTTCTGGTCGACCAGCAACGGCCGCCTGGCAGCGATTTGGCAAAACTCCCGATGCAATCAATGTACGGGGGCCACAGCCCTGTTATCATTTGTCCCGGGCAGCCCGGTGGAATGAGCCCTGCACCGCAGCGGGCAGCGGTCTGGCAAAACAGGTCGCTCCCTGCAGATTGGATCGTCACCTGTCGGAATCAAGAGGAGTACTGCATTGGACACATCGTTTTCAGCTGAGGATATCGCCTTTCGGGACGAAGTCAGGAGCTTTTTCGCCGAAGCCTACGATGATGAGCTGCGCGCCCGCCTGGCGACGCCGGCAACCTTCAAGGATGCCCTGATCGAGTGGCAGAAACGACTGTTCAAAAAGGGCTGGATCGCTCCCGGATGGCCCCCGGAATTCGGCGGTACAGGCTGGAACGCCACCCAGAAGTTCATTTACGAAACCGAACGCTCGGCCGCGGCCGTACAGGACGTGCTGCCATTTGGTCTGCAAATGGTGGGGCCTGTCATCTACACTTTCGGCACCGACGAGCAGAAACAACGCTTTTTGCCGCGGATCCTCGCCAGCGAAGATTGGTGGTGCCAGGGTTATTCAGAGCCGGATTCAGGCTCTGATCTCGCGTCCCTCAAAACCAGGGCGGTACTCGATGGCGATCACTATGTCGTCAACGGGGCCAAAATCTGGACGACCTATGCCCAGTACGCCGATTGGATTTTCTGCCTGGTGCGAACGTCCACAGAAGGCAAGAAACAACAGGGAATTTCCTTCCTTCTCATCGACATGAGATCACCCGGCATCAAAGTCAACCCGATCGTGTCCATCGACGGCAAACACAGTCTCAACGAGGTGGAATTCAATGACGTCAGGGTTCCGGTCGCCAATCGCATCGGCGAGCAGGACCAGGGCTGGACCTATGCCAAGGCGCTGCTCGCCCATGAGCGCACGGCGATAGCTGCGGTCGCGGACACCCAGCGCAAGTTACGCGAGGTTAGGCAATTTGCCACCATCGAGGTCAACGCCGGCGAGCGTTTGATTGACAATCCCATGTTCCAGAAGCGTCTTTCGGATATCGAAATTGAACTGATGGCTCTCGAGTTTACCGAACTACGTGTGCTGGCGTCGGTCGCCTCCGGTGGCGCGCCCGGTGCGGAGTCGTCCCTGCTCAAGATCAAGGGCACGGAGTTACAGCAGGCGGTACAGGAGCTGCGCATGGACATTGCCGCTCACTATCAGGGGCTGCTGCCAAGTGAGCTCAGTAGCGAGCAAATTGGCCACAGTTTTGCTAACGACGCCCGGCTTGACTACATGTATGGCCGTGCCGCCACCATCTATGGCGGTTCTAACGAGATCCAGAAAAACATTATCGCAAAGGCTGTGCTAGGCCTTTAACGAATCAGGAATCGAGGAACGTACAGCGATGAATTTTGAGTTCAGCGAAGAACAAACCATGCTGCGCGACAGCGTGGCGCGCTTTATCCAGGACAATTACGACTTTGATACGCGACGGACGATCGCTGAGTCGGCCAACGCCATCAACAGCAACTACTGGCAGACATTTGCCGAGCTAGGCTGGCTGTCACTGCCCTTTGATGAAGCTTATGGCGGCTTCAGCGGTAATGCGGTAGATACCATGCTGCTAATGGAAGAATTTGGCAAAGGCCTGGTGCTGGAGCCTTTTCTGGCAACCGTCATCCTGTTTGGTGGCATGTTGCAAAAGTCCGGCGATGCCGCGCTGCAGGAGCAATGGATTCCGAAAATCATCGACGGCAGCTGCCAGGGCGCCCTCGCCGCCACTGAACGCCAGAGTCGTTATGAATTTACCGATATCGCGACCACGGCCAAGCCGGACGGGGACAGCTATGTGCTGAACGGCGAAAAGGTTGTTGTGCTGAACGGATTTAACGCAGACCAGTTGATTGTATCCGCTCGCACAGCCGGCGAGCAGAGTGACTCCCGGGGAATCAGCCTGTTTCTGTTGGCTGCCGATAGTGCCGGCGTCGAGCGCCTTGGCTATCGGATGATGGACGGACAGCTGGTGGCCAACCTTGTTTTCAAAAACGTCAGCGTGCCCGCCTCACAACTGTTGGGTGAGCTCCATGGCGGCTATGGGCTGCTGAAATCCACCCTTCTGGACGCCAAGCTGGCGCTGTCGGCGGAAGCCGTTGGCGTGATGGAAGCACTCAACGCAAAGACCCTTGAATACACCAAAACCCGCAAGCAGTTTGGTGTGCCGATTGGCAGCTTCCAGGCGCTGCAGCACCGCATGGTCGATACATTCATGGCCTGCGAGCAAACCCGGTCGCTGCTCTATCGGGCTGTCTGTGCCGTCACCGATCAGAAAGAGGAGGCCGAGGCCGAGGTTCATGCCCTGGCTGTGATGGTTGCCCGTGCCGGCAAATTGATCGGCAGCGAAGCCACCCAGCTCCATGGCGGTATGGGTTTGACGGACGAACTGGACGTTACCCACTATGCCAAGCGGCTGATGATGATCAACGCGACCTTCGGCAACGGCGATTATCACCAGGCGAAATTCAACGCGCTGCGCTACAGCGCGTAGCAGCTCTGAAGCCCGGCAGGGCTCTGGCAGCGCCGCTGCCAGCCCTGCCGGGCAATAGCTCTCACCCGCCACCATCAAGGGACAGTCGCGATGCGATAGCAGGCCAAACTGCGGGTAAAGCCTGAGCGGTAATTTCCAGGCCAGAACAGCATTGCAAGCCAGCCTGAAAGTAAACGCTGCCCTGCAAAATATTGCTATAGTGTCCGGCAGGCGACAGACTGCGGCCCGGGTACCCGGTATAGTCCCGGTTCGATTTGGCCACAGCAACCAGCGGAGACACGATATGACGAATCAAGCACAAGCAACATTTACCGCAATGACCGAAGCCAAACCCGAGGATTGGAGCATAATCGCTGACCATATGCGCGAGTTCAGCCGCGAATTGCCGGCTCGGGTTATCGCCCACCTCAAATTACTGCGCGGTGATTATGGCGGCTATCCGGTGGATCGGCTGGAACACTGCTTGCAAACCGCCAGCCGGGCACATCGCGACGGGCGTGATGAGGAATACGTGGTCTGTGCCCTGTTACACGATATTGGCGACACCCTCGGGCCCAGTAATCATGCCGATATCGCCGCCACCATACTCGAGCCCTACATCTGCGAGGAGAACCACTGGATCATCAAGCACCATGGCATTTTCCAGGGCTATTACTTTTTTCACCATGTGGGGCTCGACCGCAATCTGCGCGATAACTTCAGGGATCATCCCTATTTTGACGCCTGCGCCGAGTTCTGCCAGCGGTACGACCAGAACAGCTTCGATGCAGATTACGAGAGCGAGCCACTGGAATTCTTTGTGCCGATGGTGGAGCGCGTCATGGCGACCCCCAGGAAGTCGCTCTACAAGGCTGCGATGGCGGCAGAATGAAGCGCTGCCAACTGAATCGTCACCGGCTATGACCAGCAACCGAAAGCTCAGCCTCAGTCTCCTGGAACAGCAAAAGCCCGACTGGCTCGCGCAACTGCCGGAAGCCTTCAGGACGTATTGCGCTGGTCGCGAGCTGGATGAGGTGGAATGCATTGTGCCTGACCTGGCTGGCATGTCCCGGGGCAAGGCCATGCCGCTGAGCAAGTTCAGCCCGGCCCAGTCGATCTACTTGCCCATCTCCATCTTCTACCAAACCATTACCGGCCAGGACGTCCAGATCGATATCACCAACCAATGGGCAGAGCGTGATGTCGTGCTGAAACCGGATATGTCCACCGCCAGGGCGGCCCCGTGGGCACAGCAGCCCAGGCTACAAATCATTCACGACATGTTAGACCATCGCGCTAAACCGATTCGCATAGCGCCACGCAATTTGCTGCGCCATATGATCAAGCTCTACGCCAGGCAGGGATGGCGCCCGGTGGTGGCGCCGGAGCTGGAATTTTATCTGGTCCAGCCCAACCTCGACCCCAACGAACCTATCCAGCCCCCGGTGAGTCGCACCGGTCGCCAGGGTACCGCCAACCAATCCTATTCGATGACAGCGGTGGATGACTATGGCCCGGTCATCGATACTATTTACGACTACGCCCGCGATGCCGGACTGGCAATCGACACCCTCATCCAGGAGGACGGTGCCGGCCAGGTTGAAATCAACCTGGGCCACGGCGATCCGGTATTATTGGCTGACCAGGTTTTTTACTTCAAACGCCTGATCCGGGAGGCCGCGCTAAAGCATGGGGTGTTCGCCACATTCATGGCCAAGCCCATGCGTGACCAGCCCGGTTCCGCCATGCATGTTCACACCAGCGTGGTGGATATCGGCAGCGGCAAAAATATCTTCAGCGATAAAAAAGGCAATTCCAGCAAGCACTTCATGCACTTCATCGGTGGCTGCCAGAAATACCTGCCGCAGGCAATGCCCCTGATGTCGCCTTACGTCAACAGTTATCGCCGGTTTGAGATTGCGAGCAATTCCAGCGCACCCACCAATTTCTCCTGGGGCTACGATAATCGCGCCACCGGTTTGCGGGTACCCAATGCCGGGCCCGCGGACAGGCGACTGGAGAATCGGGTGGTTGGGGTCGATTCCAATCCCTACCTTTCAATCGCTGCTGGCCTGGCGTGCGGCTATCTCGGCATGATGAAGAACCTGAAGCCGGGGCGACCAGCCGCCGGTGAGACAGATGACAACCGCTACACGATTCCCACCACGCTGGAACAGGCGCTGACCCTGTTCGATCACGCCAGCGACTTACAGGAGGTTCTGGGAGTGGATTTCTGCCGTGTTTACTCGGCGGTCAAACGCGAGGAGGCGCGACTGTACCGACGTGAAATCAGCCCCTGGGAAAGGGAGCACTTGTTGCTAAACGCATAGGACAGGATCCATGATGCTTGATCAGGCAAAGCTCAAACGGGCGGAAACGCTGTTTCTGGCCAGCTACCCGGCAGGGTTTGCCGATCCTGAGATGATCAAAATCGGCAAGAAGCACCGTATGGAACAAATGGTGGCAATGGCCCGGGAGTGCTTTTCACCCGAGGCCTGCGAGGATATCGCCGCAACCGCCGACAATATGGTAAAAATCGTCAGTCGATCGTCGATGGTATCGATGTTCGAAAAACCCGGATTTCGCGACTTCGTCAAGCGCCTGCAGGATCACGAGAAGGAGTATCTGGTCAATGCCCTGAATCAATTATTGCACGGGCATCAACAGTCCGGCTTTGAAGCGTTGGTAGACCTCCTGCAAACCGAAAAGCTGGCGAAGTGGAGCCTCGTTAGCGTTATTCCCGCATACTACGCGCCCGCTACCGAGGTTTTTGTCAAACCCACCACTGCAAAGGGGATCATAAGGTTCTTCGACGTCGCGGGGCTGGATTACAAACCGCGGCCGTCCTGGGAGTTTTATTGCGGCTATCGGCAACTCATCAATGACGCCAAACAGCAGCTTGACCCTTCCCTGTCGCCCTCCAACGCGGCGTTTTCCGGCTTCCTGATGCTGTCCATGCAATGAGCGCAAACAACAAGTCGGTGCGTTCGCTCCGGGGGACTTTTTCCCCGCCAACACCTTTATGCGCACATGTTCGCCGGCTTTGTTCTCGCCACCGCAGGGCTAGTGGCCGGCGCGCAACAGGGTGAAGTCGGGGATAAAACCCTGTGGCTGCTCGGCGTCGCCTGTGTAGCAACGGTTTTAGTGCTGCATATGGCTATGACTGTTTTTATCTCGCGCGCCAACCACGGGGATAAACTGCGGCAACTGGCCCCAGCGCAAGGGGCCCACAGCCGTTGACTAAACGCGACTCCAGCCTGCTATCAAAGGTTCGGTAGCCGACTTCATTGCGAAGCGACCACCGGGAGACTGCGCGGCTCGCGCCCCGCCAACTGCTTCGCCAGTCCACGAATACGCGCCATGGTAAGCGGCTTCTCAGACGCCATCATCAGGCGCGTCAAATCCATCATATCGGCCTCGCCAGCGGTGGCAGCGCGCAGCTCTTCATCGAGATCGTGCAGCATTGCAACCGCCTTTGCCGTGATCTCGCCCTTCGAATCGTCGCTGTACAGGCTTTTGGCCTGTTCACCGCGCTTGCGAAAATGGCGTATCGAGCGCTGGTAGCGACTTTCCGACAACGTACCGGTCTCGCGCAGCACTCGCAGCGACAGGTATTCAGCCAGCCCCTCATCGATCCAGTCCTCCTCGTCCGCTGCATCGACCGGGAACAATACGTGGGCCACCTCGTGCAGCAATGGACTGCTGCCATCCTCGCTGATCAGCGCCAGATCGGAGTGAATGAATAGTGAATTCGGTGCCGACAGACCCCCGCGCCACAGAGGGTCGGGGCCGGATACGATCAGGAGGCGCCGGGGCACCTCCGGAGCCTCCTCGACGAACCACGGCAGATTCCAGCGCAACAGCGCCAGCATCGATACCCGCTGGGCGCGAGCACCGACCGGGGCGGCGATCGCGATATCGACATCCGCGATGGTATCGCGCCGAACACCCATGCGACCTGCCAGGATCCAGCCAGTGGGCCGATCGAAACGAAAATCCGGCTTATCGACCAGCCAGTCACCTTTACCCTCACCCTTGCGATCGCGACGATAGGGTGTGATGGCACTCCAGCCCTCGGGTAATACCAGTCGCAGGCGACTCCTCGATTTTGCAGTGACAGCATCATCGACCAGGGTTGTGGGGAACAGATCATCGCCGCGAAAAATGGCCCAGTCGGATGTCACCAGGCCGTCGAAGGCCTCGCCCCGGGGCTGGGTCAAAACCACCTCGTAGCGCAATTGCGAGCGTCCCTTCCCCGGTTCCCAGTAGAGCCGTCCATCGCGGTTGCTGGTCTCGCCATCCGCTCCCAGCAGTCGGTATTGATCCTGCCGCATGCGCAAAGCCATTTCGGGCAACAGCCGGCTCGACTGGTCAATCGTCAAACTGCCGGTAGCTGTGTCGCTACCGGCCTCCAGTCGCAATTCAAAGATTGCATCGTAATACTGCTCGGCATCGGCCTGCAGTGCAGCGGCGGCTACAAACAGCAAAGTCGCGCTGGCAAGACGCCGCGCAGTTGAAGATTGCAACATAGCTCCCCGGTCTCCGGTAAGGAAAATGCATTCGTCGGGGCAGTTTATCGGTATCCAACACCTGCTGTCGATAAGCACTGCGACATCGGCCGGGAGCGTTCCGGTCGAGCCCGCGTCACCTCCCCGCAGGGCATGCTGCGCCCGCAAAGACCGGATGGCCTGGTGGTCCGTGGGAGACACCTACCGACAAGTGCCCGGGCGATGGACCGGTTCTCGCTGCTACTTCTCCCGCCCGGCCCGCTAGTCGCGCCTGGCCAGCGCGGGGGGCAGGATATCCCGGCAAACCCGTTTCGTCAGGGTATAGATGCGCCGCATCTGGTCGACGAAAGACATCTCCAGCCTCACCAGTTCCACATAGTCATCGTTATCTACCGTCAGTCGTTCGGCCTTGCGTGTCAGCAGGTTTTCGGATTGAATCCTGACATCATCCTTAAGCAACATCACCGCCTCCGCGGCATTCTGGTCGTTGGCGCTCACTGCTTGCACCGTTTGCTCCACTGCACTGAGCACGGTGGTGTAAAGCTGGCGCAACATTGCCCGGGTTTCAGTACCCGACATGGTGTCGCCCAGCGCCACTGCCTTGCGGGAGATACCTACCAGATCCGTCTCGATCACGTCCGCCAGGTTCTCGAAGTTATCGGCGGCGCTCATCAGAAACTGGAACTCTTTGCTTTCCTGCTCGGTCAAGGTGCCAGCGCGCAGCTTGGCGAGATAACTGATAATAGCCGCCTCCAGGATATCGACCTCGTCGTCGCGCCGCTCAACTTCGTCCAGCGCATCAAGGCTGCGGCCATCAAGCGCGGGAATCAGCATCTCCAGCATCTCGATCACGATTTTACCGACTCGCCCCAATTCCAGCCGCACCTGCTGCAGCGCCAGGGAGGGCGCAACCAGGGCCGCCTCGTCGAGATACTTGGGTTCGATAATCATGCCTTCCGGTGTACCCCGCTCCTTGATCAGCCACTCGGCAAAACGCGCAAACCAGCCCGCAAAGCCAATGAAGAGAATGGTATTGATGACGTTGAAAATGGTATTGGCATTGGCAATCTGGCGTGGCACCTCCGCCGCCGCACGCGCCTGCCCCGTCAGCTCCGGGCTGGAAGGTGACAGCCCCACGGTGATATCGACCAGTAGCCAGATCAGGGGTAACCACAGCAGCACGCCCAGCACATTGAAGGTCACGTGGACCATCGCGGTTCGCACCGCCTCGGTAGACTTGGCGCTGAGGATTCCCATTAGCCCGGTGGTCAGAGCAGAGCCGATGTTCGCGCCCAATGCCAGGGCTATGCCCGCGGGCAGACTGAGCAGTCCCTCGCTGGCCATGGCGATGGCAATCCCCACCGTGGCGGCTGAGGATTGCACCACGGCGGTAAACACGGCACCGGCAAGTATTCCGGCAACAGGCCGCTCAAGGCCCTTGAGAATCTCCAGGAATGGCTCGAATTCACGCAGCGGGCTCATCGCATCGCTGATCAGGCCCATGCCGTAGAACACCAGCCCGAGGCCCATGATCATCATGCCGTAATATTTCACTTTCTCCCGTTTGGCGGTGAACAGCATGAAGAAGCCTATCGCCACCGGCCCCAGCGAATAGGCAGAGAGGTCAAATGCCAGCAGCTGCGCCGTTACCGTACTACCGACATTGGCGCCCATGATCACGCCGACGGACTGGGCGAGGGTCATCATACCGCCGCTGACAAACCCTACCACCAGCAGTGTGGTAACGGTCGAGGAATTGAGTATGCCCGTCACCAGGGCGCCGGTGATGGCTCCGGTGAAACGATTTTTGGTCAGCTTTGCCAGCACTTGCTTTAGCGCCTGACCCGCCGCCTTGGTCAAACCCTCGGAGAGCTGTTGCAAACCGGCCAGGAACAGAGCCAGGCCGCCAAAAAGACCCAGCCCGAGTTGTAACCAGTCGGGTGATTGGGGCCCCGGTTCGCTACCCGCAGCGACAGCACAGAAAGCGATGGCGAGCAAAGCCAGCCCTATACCAGTGCGCATTGCTGCCGATGTTGTGAATGCATGGGGATCGTACGCAGAGAGTGATGTCATTTTGCAACCTATTATTTTTTTTAGTCGCGCAAGCGCGATGCCACTGGTGTAATGGACAAAAATTGACCGGCATCATAGAAAAGCGTGTCTACCAGCCTCTGTGCTTATGATTATTCGAGGGCCTCAACGTACCGGTAGCATAAAGCGCATCATCAACGAAGTCGATACCTATCGAGGGACCGTTGACGCCGCGCCCCCTCGAGCGCTGCCAGACGCCGCCCGAGTGCCGTCGCTTGATCGAGGCGACCAAAGCCTCCCCATGCCCTGCATCAGGCGGCAGCATTTTCCCCACCCAAACGTATTTCGCCCACCAGATGCGGCTTTTCGCCGGTGTCATCCCGCAGTTCAAACTGGCTGCCGGTAGCGTCACTGTGGCTCAAAAGCATAACCGTTGCCGGCAGGAATATGGGCAACTTGAACGCCACCTCAATGCTGACAGGCCAATCGCAGTCCAGCGGCAGCAAGTGAGCAAGCGAGCGACTCTTGCTCCACATACCGTGCATAATCTGCCGCTTGAATCCCATCACACGTGCGGTTAGTGAGTACAGGTGGATAGGATTGTAATCACCGGACGCAAGGGCGTATTCGCGCCCTTTGTTCGCTGCAAGCTGCCAGCTTACGGATTCGGAATACTGTGTTTGCTTCGCTGCGGGTTTATCCTGTTTGCCACCAGTGCCACCACCCGGCACCAGCACGACACTAAGGCCATCCCACACCAGTTCACCGTCAATTCGTACCTCCGTGACAAAACTGACCTCATGGCCCTTTGCGACACGGACAGTCTCGCCCAGGCGGACACTCAAATCCATGGTTTCATCGATGCCGATATCCCGTTGCTGGCGGATGCGGTTTTTTAAATGTACCGCGCCCACCGGGGAAAAAGGAAATTCGGGCTGCATCATCATCTGCAGTTGCAACGGAAAAGCCATGACGTGGGGATAGGTCAGTGGCAGGCCCGTTGTCCTGGAAAAGCCACAGACGGCGCGATATTTTGCCAGCTTGCCCGCGTCGGCGCGCACTCCATTGACGATAATCGCCAGTGGCAACGACTTCGGCTCGCGCTGCTTTTTCTTGCGCGTGGTGATGGCCCTTAGCAGCGTCGAACCCATGCCGGGAATCGACTCCAGTTGTATCTGGCGCTCGTCTACTTTCATCGCCTGCGATTTCTCACTGTTAGTCGGAATGCCGTCAATATATCGGCCCTGTTTCCCGACTACCAGACAAAGTTCCCTCCCCCCGCCAAAGCCTGACGCTTCCGCCCAGGGTTGCGGATCCAGGGCGCATCGCTACCCTTTTCAAAGGCTGCAACGATGGATTGGAGCATCTGGTAAGCTCCCTCCGGGCGGACCGGGAAGCGGTCGCCCGCGTTGTTGCGCCTCTTGGTAAGAACGCGCCATTGCCGGCGAGGCACGCCTGGCGCTCAACCGCTTCCCGATCCGCTGAATACGGCAATATCACCCTGAAAGAGTACTAGGCCCGTTAAACAGGTGTGACCCTGCGTCATTTGGACTAAATCGCTTGCCCGGTAAAGAAAAGATGCGGTAGAGTTGCGACGTAATCCATAATTATCTGGAGCTGTACCATCATGCCTCAATCCCCAATTTTGTTTCCGACCTCTGCCACTCGCCTGTTATGTACGATCGCAGTGGTTGGCGCGCTTGGCGTGTCCATGGGCTGCTCGATTTCTGCGAGTGTTGAAAGTAGTTTTGATGTATTGTCCAGCCCGTTTGAGTCCAGCTCTGCCTCATCCGACGGCGAAGCCGTGGCGGCGTTCCAGGAAGAAACCGAGGGCTTTACCGCCACTTACATCGCTGCCGGCAATACCGAGGCCGACAGTTTCCAAAAAGGCCTGTCCGATATAGCCTCCCAGCGCGGTATCAGCGACTGGGAAGCCAATCCTGGCACCTGGACCAGCATCGGTCGTGGCCTGGGTCAGGCCGATATCAGTGAAGCAGCGGCGACCGACTTCGCCCAAAACCTGGCAGCAGGGGATGAGCAGATAGTTGCACTGCTGATGCAGGGTTACGCCGACACGCTATGAGGCCCGCCCCGGCAGGCCGGTTACGATGGGTGATCGGCTGTCTGGCTGTGTTCTGGCTACCCCTGGTTCACAGCGCTGAAGCCCCGGATGCCGTGGGAGTCAGCCAGGAAAGGGTCTTTGAGTACCTTTACATCGACGCGAACGAAGATCGTTCGAGCGGCGGGCACACTGCGGTTCGCATCGACAACGACGTCTTTCACTTCCTGTTCAAGAACGATTATCTCACCATGGCCCGGGCGACCTGGGCCGAGTTCCAGCTGTCGTATCGCGGCTACCAGAACCGCAGCATTTACAGTACCCGGCTCGAGATCTCCGACGCTACCCATGACCTGTTGCGGGCAAGTTTTTTGCAGCGCTTTCTGGCGCAGTCCCGGCAATTAAAAATCCTTCAGGATACGCGCCATGATGTCGCGCTGTTACAGGCGATAGAGCAGGCCGCCCCGTCGAAAATGGAGCTCCCCGGGCTGGGTTTCTTCGCGGCCCCCACCAGGGGAGTCACGAACGGGCGGTATCGGGAGATTCAAGAGGCCATTGCCACCGCCCATGGCAAGGATCACCTCCAGAACCTCCGGCGAGAATTGCAACACCAGTTATCGTCGATGCCGGTCGAGGCCCTGGCAGCGAGCCGCCGGGACTTTACCAAAGCCACGCTGCCCGGCGCCCATTATCCATTCAACCAGCGCTATGCTGATCTCGTTGCCGGAATGCGGGCGATCGATGTCATCGCTGCGGGCGCGGCCCTCAGCGAAAAGTCACTGGCGCTATCACTGGCAGCTGACAGCCAGGCACCATTGAGCACCGATCAGCGTCGGGCATTACAGAGTGCAGGCGCGGGTTTGCGGCAACGCCTGGTTGCGCTGAGTGCCAGCCCCAGACCTGACTGGGGCGTGGCGTTCCTGCTGGGCCTGGCCCGGCTGGAGGCGATTCGCCTGAGCCTGGAGAGCGATCGCTGGGTGTTTATCGACGCGCTTGCCGACGACGCCAGCATTGTCGAGGTGGGCGATCGCATGCGTCGTTTTATCCCGCGCCTGAGGTCTGATGCCGAGGCATTGTGGGCAGAGGCGCGATCGAGCTGGATGCAGCAGGACGGCTGGCACGAGGGGCGCTACGCGGCGATGGAAATCGCCCATGCCAACTGGCTGGAGTTGAGCCGAATTGAATCCGGTGGGGCGCAATGGCGTATTCACGCTACCCGCTATGTACCCCGGGGCCTTGGTCCCCCCGGGCAATTGCCAAAGCCAGACCGCATTGCAGAGGATGCCCCGTTGCTGTTGGCCACGATGCAACAGTCGCAACAGGAGGCGGCAGCGTTGGCAAGTGAGCAAATGGGTTACAAGCTGCTAACCCGCAACTGCGTCTCCGAATTATTCACCACGATCGATCTGGCGTTGGCCCGATCGCTGATTGCGCGGGGTGAGCCCGTCAATCGCGAGACATTGCAGCAGGAAACCCGGCGTCGTCTGGGCTACATGTTCACGCCCAATCCGATTCCCTACGTCTCCTCGGATCAGGTGCGTGATCACTGGAGGGTGGCCGAGGCCAGAGAGTTGCTCTCCTTGCGGCGGCTTTACGCACGCTCGGCCTACGAGGCGGATTCTGAATTGGCGACCTTACTGCGAGAATCGAATACGCTGACTTCCAGCGTTTACCAGCGCAACGATAAAGACTCCTTTTTTATTTTCTTCACCGACGGTAATGCCATGCTGCGACCGCCCCTCGGTCTGGTCAACCTGACAGCCGCACTGGGCGCCAGCCTCGTGGGCGCGGTTCAGTTTCCCTTTGATGGCGGCAAAGCCCTCAAGTCGGGCCTTCGCGGAGCGCTGTTCAGTTTGCCTGAACTGGGCTTCCAGAATATTCGCAAGGGCAGCAGTACCTGGCTTGCGCCCGAGTTGCTTAACGCCGCGGTCGCGGAAACAGGCGCTCCCTAGGGCGCTCGCCCGAGTACATGATTTGCGCTCTGTCACCGCAATAGCCGTGTAAAAAACAGGGTTTGTCGCGGGAGTTGTCGTCGCGATGTCATCGACATATAATGCCGCCCGTGTCCGGGTATTCGGATACTTTTTACACCCGTAGCTCAGCTGGTTAGAGCGTCGCCTTGACATGGCGAAGGTCGGTGGTTCGAGTCCACTCGGGTGTACCAATTTCAGCAAAGCCGGTAAAGCCAAATCCATTGCCAGCGCTAAACGGCTTGCCGGCCAGCCCGTTCAGTCGATCACCTGGAGCTTCTGCTGCAGACGCGCTACCGCGAACTGCTGCACAGTCCAGTGGCTGGTCGCACCACGCACGTGTTTTGTAATCCTCAAGTGGCCTCTGGTACGGGTCACCACTGATAAAGGAAGTCGCTATGCCAGTTATAACTCTCCCCGACGGCAGTGAACGCCGTTTCGAACATCCCGTGTCCGTCGCCGAAGTTGCCGCTGATATCGGTCCCGGCCTGGCCAAAGCGGCGCTTGCCGGTGTTGTCGACGATAAGCAGGTCGACACATCACACATCATCGAGGGGGATGCCCGGTTGGCGATTATCACCGAGCGCGACCCGCAGGCGCTCGAGATTATTCGACACTCCACAGCCCACCTGTTAGCCATGGCGGTGCAGCAATTATTCCCCGGAGCGCAGGTGACGATCGGTCCGGTGATCGAAGATGGCTTCTTTTACGACTTTGCCTACGAGCGACCATTCACACCGGACGATCTTGCAGCCATCGAGCAGCGGATGGCCGAACTGGCTGCCGCCGACCTTGCGCTGACCCGTGTTGTGATGCCGAGGGAGCAGGCGATCGAGGAATTCGGCGCCATGGGCGAAGCCTACAAGGTGCAGATTATCGAGGAGTTGCCGCGCTCGGAGGAGATCTCCGTCTACCGCCAGGGCGACTGGATGGATTTGTGCAGGGGCCCGCACGTGCCCAGCACCGCCAGGCTGAAGGCATTCAAGTTGACCAAGGTTGCCGGCGCTTACTGGCGAGGCGATTCCGGCAACGAGATGCTGACCCGGGTTTACGGCACTGCCTGGACCAACAAGAAAGATCTCAAAGCCTATCTGCGGCGGCTCGAAGAGGCCGAGAAGCGCGATCATCGCAAGATTGGCAAACGCCTGCAGTTATTCCATACCCAGGAGGAGGCACCGGGTATGGTGTTTTGGCATCCCCACGGTTGGACTATCTACCAGGTGCTCGAACAATATATGCGCGACATCCAGCAGAGCAATGGCTACCAGGAAATTCGCACGCCCCAGGTGGTGGACCGTCGCTTGTGGGAGCGCTCGGGTCACTGGGACAAGTTCCAGGAGATGATGTTTACCACCCATTCCGAGCATCACGACTACGCCGTGAAGCCGATGAACTGCCCCTGCCATATCCAGATATTCAACCAGGGCCTGAAGAGCTATCGCGATTTACCCCTGCGCCTGGCCGAGTTCGGTTCCTGCCACCGCAACGAACCGTCGGGAACCCTGCACGGCCTGATGCGGGTGCGCAACTTTACCCAGGACGACGCCCACATATTTTGCAGCGAAGAGCAGATTCAGGATGAGGTTGCGGTCTTTATCGAGCTGCTGTTCGCCGTCTACCGCGACTTTGGCTTCGACGAGGTGGAACTGAAACTATCGACCCGACCCGAACAGCGGGTGGGCTCCGACGAGATCTGGGACAAGGCAGAGGCGTCGCTGGAAGCGGCCCTCAACGCTACCGGGCTTGCCTGGGACTTGCTGCCGGGGGAGGGAGCATTTTATGGTCCGAAGATCGAGTTCTCGTTGCGGGACTGTATTGGCAGGGTCTGGCAATGTGGCACTATCCAGGTAGACTTTTCAATGCCCGGCCGGCTCGATGCGCAGTATGTCGCCGAGGATGGTTCGCGCAGAACGCCGGTTATGCTGCACCGTGCTATTCTTGGGTCTTTCGAGCGTTTTATCGGAATCCTGATCGAGCACTACGAGGGTGCTTTCCCGGCCTGGCTGGCGCCGGTGCAGGTGGTCGTGGCGAATATTACGGACAAACAGGCCGAATATGCGCAGAAAATGGAAGAAACCTTGAAAAACAAGGGCTTTCGTGCAGTTTCGGACTTGAGAAATGAGAAAATCGGCTTTAAAATCCGCGAGCACACATTAGCCAAAGTGCCCTATCTACTGGTAATCGGTGATAGGGAAGTTGAATCTCAAAAAGTAGCCGTGCGGGCCCGAGGCGGAAAAGATCTGGGAGTGATGGACGTTTGTGCCTTCTCCGGGATTCTCGCCAACGATCTGGCTCGACGCGGTCGCGTTGTTTTGGAGAGCTGAACATCAAAAAAGGCAGTAAAGGGTTTGAGCGCCCACTATTAAACGAAGAAATTACCGCTCGTCAGGTCAGGTTGGTTGGTGCCGATGGCAGTCAGGTCGGCATCGTACCCATCGAAGAAGCAATTGCTGCAGCTGAAGCTGCCCAGATGGATCTGGTGCAGATGGCGGATAGTAATCCCGTCGTCTGCAAAATCATGGATTACGGTAAGATATCGTTCGAAAAAAGAAAACAGGAGAGGGAGTCTCGGAAGAAGCAGAAACGGACCCAGGTGAAGGAAATCAAATTCCGTCCGGGGACCGATATAGGGGATTATCAGGTCAAACTACGCAACCTGATACGTTTCCTTGAAGCAGGGGACAAGGCCAAGGTGACCATGCGTTACCGCGGCCGGGAAATGGCCCACCAGGAGATCGGCCTCGAGCTGTTGAAGCGGGTTGAACAAGACCTGTCGGAGTACGGCGAAGTCGAGCAACGCCCGGAAATGGAAGGGCGCCAACTGGTTATGGTGCTGGCCCCAAAAAGAAGGAAAGGGTAGGCATATCAATTCGATATGACGCTCTTTTAAATTATTGCTTTAATGCGGAGTTCTATCATGCCCAAAGTAAAGGTTCACAGTGGGGCGGCCAAGCGTTTTAAGAAATCGGGTTCCGGTACTTACAAACACAAGCACGCCAACAAAAGTCACATCCTCACCAAGATGACGACCAAACGCAAACGTCACCTGCGCGGCACCGAGGCGATCGACAAGGCCGATAAGGGTCTGATCGCACGCATGCTGCGCGACGTTTGAACAGCCGATTATTTTTGAGAGGATTACACTATGTCCCGCGTAAAACGTGGTGTTGTCGCCCGACGACGACACAAGAAAGTTCTTAAGCAAGCCAAAGGCTACTACGGCGCGCGCAGTCGCGTGTTCCGGGTTGCCAAGCAGGCTGTTATCAAAGCAGGCCAGTACGCTTATCGCGACCGTCGCCAGCGCAAGCGCCAGTTTCGTGCGCTGTGGATTAGCCGTATCAACGCGGCATCCCGTGCCAACGGCCTCAGTTACAGTCGCCTGATCGCCGGCCTCAAGAAGGCCAATATCGAGCTCGATCGCAAGGTGTTGTCCGATCTGGCAGTCAACGACAAGATCGCATTCAAATCGTTGGTGGATTCGGCTAAGGGTGCCCTGGCCTGAGGCCTTGTTATCTGCTCCAGCGGCTGTCGACAAACAGCTGATCGAATGGGGAAAGAGCCTTTACTCTTTCCCCATTTTTTTGTCAGTCCGGGCGCCGATTCAAGTTCAAGTACTTTGTTAAGACTGGCACTATAAAGACATCTAAAACAATAGCTTGCATAAATATATTAATTCTCTTTTAGAGCCTGTACACTGCGGCGGCTGGCAACACAGAGCGGCCAGCATCGAGGGAGGGGGAAAAACAAAACATGGCGGATACCAAACGTGTATTGGATGCTGCACTGGATGCCCTGGCTGAAGCCGCCGACCTTGCCGTGCTGGATCAGATTCGGGTGCAATACCTCGGTAAGAAAGGCGAGTTGACCCAGTTGCTCAAGACCCTGGGCAAATTGCCGGCGGAAGATCGACGGGCGGCAGGCCAGGAGATCAACGCGGCCAAAAACCAGCTGTCGGATGCTATCAATCGCTGCCGGGATGAACTGCAGAGCCGGGCCGAGGCAAACCAACTGAAGGCGGAAAGTATCGACGTGAGCTTGCCCGGGCGCCGTCACGAAATTGGCGGCCTGCATCCTGTAACCCGCACCATGGAGCGTATCGAAGGATTCTTTGCCGGGGTGGGTTTCGAGGTGGCCGAGGGCCCGGAAATCGAGGATGACTACCACAATTTCGAGGCCCTCAACATTCCCGCCCATCACCCCGCCAGGGCCATGCACGATACGTTTTACATCGATGAGCACACGGTGTTGCGCACCCATACCTCACCGGTTCAGGTGCGGGTGATGGAGTCCGGCGCGCCACCCATTCGCATCATTTGCCCGGGCAGGGTCTACCGCTGTGATTCCGATGTCACCCATACCCCCATGTTTCACCAGGTGGAAGGACTGGTTGTGGATACCGATGTCAGCTTTCCCAGCCTCAAGGGAATGATCGAGCAGTTTCTCAAGGTCTTTTTCGAAAAGCCCTTGGGGGTGCGCTTCCGGCCCTCGTATTTCCCTTTTACCGAGCCCTCGGCCGAGGTCGATATCGAATGTGTTATCTGCAGCGGCAAGGGCTGCCGGGTTTGTAAAAATACCGGTTGGCTGGAGATTATGGGTTGCGGCATGGTGCATCCGAACGTGTTCGAACACTCCGGTATCGATACTGAAAAATACACCGGTTTTGCCTTTGGTCTGGGGGTAGAGCGGCTGGCGATGTTGCGCTATGGCGTCAATGACCTGCGCTTGTTCTTCGATAATGATTTGCAGTTTTTGCGGCAATTTCGTTAGTTGCTCAGGACCTGATTCGAGGCAGGGGAAAGTCATACTATGAAAGTGAACGAACAGTGGTTGCGTGATTGGGTCGACGCTTCTGCCGGGGTCGAGCAATGGGTCGACCAGCTGACTATGGCCGGATTGGAAGTTGACGCGCTCGATTCACTGGCTGCCGCATTCAGCGGGGTGGTCGTTGGCGAGATACTGGCGGTGGAGCCCCATCCCGATGCAGCAAAATTGCGTGTTTGTCGCGTCAGTGATGGCGCCGATGAATGGTCGGTGGTTTGTGGCGCGCCCAATGCGGCGCAGGGCCTCAAGGTGCCCTTTGCCAGGCTTGGCGCAAAACTCCCGGATGGACTGACGATCAAAAAGGCCAGGCTCAGGGGGGTCGAGTCCCTGGGCATGCTGTGCGGTGGTCCCGAGCTCGAATTATCGGACGATGACAGTGGTTTGCTGGTGTTACCCCCGGATGCCCCTGTCGGTGTGGCACTGGAGAAATATCTGGAGCTTGACGATCATGTGATCGAACTGGATATCACCCCCAACCGGGGTGATTGTTTCAGTGTGCTGGGTATCGCCCGGGAGCTTGCGGTAATCAATCGGGTGCCGCTGCAAATGCCTGCTTTATCGGCACAGGCGCAGGGCCTTGCGGAGGTCTTTCCGGTTGCCGTCGATGCCTCCCGACATTGTCCGCGCTATTGCGGCCGCGTCTTGCGCGGTATCGATATCACCGCAGCCACGCCGTTGTGGATGCAGGAGCGGCTGCGTCGTGCGGGCCTGCGTTCCATCGACGCCGTGGTCGATGTCACCAACTACGTGTTGCTGGAGTTGGGGCAACCCCTGCACGCCTTCGATTTACAGCGTCTGCAAGGTGGCATCGTCGTGCGCCTCGCCAGGACAGGGGAAACCCTGACACTGCTCGATCAACAGGTATTGGAACTGCGCGATGATTCACTGGTCATCGCCGACGAATCCGGCCCGCTGGCACTGGCGGGCATTATGGGTGGCAAGGATAGCGGTGTCAGTGAATCCACCGCAGACCTGTTGCTTGAGTCGGCTTTCTTTGCC
>JAHEGP010000208.1 GCA_024645065.1 Cellvibrionales bacterium
ATATAGAATCATCCTGGCAACATGTCAGGGTGTGCTGCTGTCACTCGAATCAAGGTGCAGGCATTATTAACCTTCAACTGCCTGCTCGCCGGATTCAGTGCATATTTTACGGCAAGCTGATCGCTCTCAGACACAAGCTGGCCTATGCTGGATGACAGTTGTCAGCTTTTAAAAAGGGAAACACTGAATATGGCAAAAATGATTCAACTGGGCACGGTTCTGCTGCTCGTAATAGGCCTTGCCGGTTGCTCTGGCAACACTCAAATCGAAAGTGATTTAAGCATCAAGGGTGCACCCGACTGGGTCAATGAAGGCACCCAGGCGGTAAAAAACAAGGATGGTCGGCTGATCCACGGACGCGGTGAGGCGGCGTCAATGGGCGATGCATCTTTGCAAAAGGCGACCGCTGACAATCGCGCCCGGGCTGAAATCGCCCGGGTACTATCGACCATCATGCAGGACACCTTGGCGGATTATAGTTCGAGTAGCGCCGGGGAGGCCGACGGCAGCGTTGCGCGGGAAATCTCCAGCAGCACACGTCTGGCACTCAGTGGCACCCGTATTCTGGGACACTGGAAAGACAAAAATACCGGCATCATCTATGCGCTGGCAGAGCTGGATACCAAAACCCTGGACAAGTCGATCGCTACGGGCAGCAAGTTGAGTGAAAACTTCAAGCAGCAATACATTGGGCATTTAAATGCCAATTTCGATCGTTTTGTCGAGGAGGGTCAACCATGAAATGGTCGTTGCCCCTTCTCATCCTGCCCTTGCTTCTCGGCGCCTGCAGTACTCAGGTAACCCGGATCGATCCGTCTCAAACGGTTGACCTTAGTGGGGCATGGAATGATTCTGATTCGCGTATGGTCGCCCAGGAGATGATCGAGGATGCCCTGAGTCGGCCCTGGATCAGTAACTTTACCCAAAGCAATGGCCACCCACCTGCGGTTATTGTCGGCACGGTGCGCAATCTCAGCCACGAACATATCAACGTCAATACTTTTACCGCCGATATGGAGCGATCGCTGGTCAATTCCGGTCGGGTCGAGTTTGTTGCCGCCAGTGGTGAGCGCGATGAAATCAGGGATGAGCGCATAGACCAGGACCTCAATGCCAGGGACGATACCCGCAATGCAGCGGGGCAGGAGATTGGCGCGGACTTTATGCTCAAGGGGCAGATCAACAGCATTTTTGATACCGAGGGCAAGCAGCAGGTTCGCTACTACCAGATCGATCTCAATATGATCAGCATGGCAGACAATCGCAAAGTCTGGTTGGGACAGAAAAAAATTAAAAAGCTGGTTAAAAACGGCAGCGTGCGCCCGTAGCTGGAATGCGTTTGTCCCACGCTGCAATACTAACGATCCTGATCTCCCTGTGCGGTATGTTGGCCAGCTGCGCGGCCCACCAGCGACAGGTCAACCAGCTCGCCGATGAGTTACATGTCAGCTCACCGGAGATCACGCTAGCTGCACTCAGTCAAATGCAAGTCACTAACAGGGATCGCCCCCACTACTTGTTGAGCTTGGGAACCCTGCAACTGGTGACTGGCGACTTCAGCGCCAGCATCCGCTCCCTGCAAAATGCCAAGGGTCTTCTGGGTCCACTGCAGGCGATCAGTATCAGTGAAAACATTGCCGCGGGCACCATCAACGAAACCCTGCGGGCCTATGCGGGGACACCGGGCGAGCGGGTATTACTGCAGGAACTATTGGCAATCAATTACCTGATGCAAGGCAACCTGGACGCTGCCCGGGTTGAGGTGCTACAGGCCGACGTGCTTATGAACCGGCTGCTGCAGGAAGACGCGGTACGGGGCCAGCTGGCCAGTGCCCGGTATGTGTCCGGCCTGGTATTTGAGCTTCTCGGTGAGTGGGATAATGCGCTGATCAGCTACCGCAAGGCGGCACAGATCATGCAGCAGCGCAACCAGCCATTGCCCGCCGCCCTGCGCCATAGCCTACTCGATATCAGCAGACGCCAGGGGGTAGAAGAGGAACATCAGCAATATGTTGCCAGTTTTGGGCTGGCCCCGCGCCGGCCAGCGGCGAATGAGGGAGAGCTGATTGTTTTCTATTGGGACGGAGTCGTAAGCCGTATGCGCCAGCATTTTACTTCCGTCTACGTGCCCGACTTACAAAGCAATATCTCGCTGGCACTGCCGTATTACTCGCCCTCGAATTATCGCTTACAAGCCCTGTCAATTGATGCTGGGGGGCAAAGCCCCCGTACCGAGTTGCTGGAGGATATCGATAGCCTGGCACGGCAGGCGCTTGAAGCCAGGCAAGCCGAGATCTATGC
The DNA here is from genome assembly GCA_024645065.1 of Cellvibrionales bacterium. Classification (GTDB taxonomy): domain Bacteria; phylum Pseudomonadota; class Gammaproteobacteria; order Pseudomonadales; family JAHEGP01; genus JAHEGP01. The sequence goes on from JAHEGP010000208.1 coordinate 2,302, forward strand.
CGCGTCACTGGCCCGTATGCTGAGTAAGCACCAGGCTGTGCGCGCGGCGCAAAAAGAGAGCCCGGCGGCTGGCCTGTTGGTCAACCTGGCGACGATCTTCAGTGAGGTGGCCGATACCCGCAGCTGGAATATGTTGCCCGCGACAATCCAGATTGCTCGCATTACTCTGCCTGCTGGACGCTATCCGGTCCGCCTACCGCAGCGCAATACCGGTCCGGCCACTGTGCTTGGGCTGGACCTTGTCGCCGGCGAAACCACCGTGGTCCTGGCGCCCCAGCTTAGCCAACGAATCTTCAGCTACAGTGAGCAACCTTGATAAAGGAATTCCCTATGACACTGATGCCCGGCAAAATGGCACCGCCAAAACTCACAACACTCGGGTTACAGCGCTGCAAAGTCGCCTTGTGTGGTAGCGTTTTGTTGTTACTGGGCGCCTGTAGCTCGACGCCAAAAGAGCCGGCATGGGTGGAGAATGCTTCCAGCCTCTATCCCGAGCAAAAATACCTGAGTGCGACCGGCCAGGCCGGGGAGCAATCGACAGCCGATGCGCGTGCACTGGCCAACCTGGCCCGGGTATTCGAAGTTGCCATCGCCGAGACCAGTACTGATTTTACCGAGTCAAGGGCCGCCGGCAGCAGCATTGATAGTCGCCGCCAAACCTCGCGTTCGATTACCACCGAAGCGACACAAGTGCTGCAGGGTGCTGAAATTGTCGAACATTGGCAGGCGGAAGATGGTAGTGACTATAGCCTGGCAATTCTGGAAAAGGCGCCCGCTGCGCGGCGCTTGCGCAACAGCGTGCAGGGGGCCGATCAGCAGACCCTCGACCTGCTCCACTACGCCAGTGTCATTGCGCCCAATCCGGTGGCGGCCTTGAGTGCCCTGGAACAAGCGCGACAGATTCAACGGCGACGAGACAGTGTCAACCGCAGCCTGGCAATTGTTAGCGATCGGGGTATCAACAGCCCGCAAAGTGCGGCAGATATCGAGGCAATGATCCGTCGCGCCCTATCGACCCTCGAATTTTCAGCAGTGGCACCCCAGCCCGAAATGCACGGTGCACTGCAAGCGGCGATTGCCAGTCTGGGGATTCAGTACCAACCGGAATCCAGCTACCAGCTTTGGGGTAACCTGGATGCCGGGCCCCCGCAAAAGCTGCAAGGCTGGTATTGGTTGCGTGGCTCCATGCATCTGAGCTTGCGCAACAAGGATGGGGTAATGGCTGCTCAGCGCTGGCCAATAAAGTTGTCTGCGCTTGACGAATACCAGTTGCAGCAACGTGCCCGCGACCAGCTCAATAACGAGATTGGGTCTCAGCTATACCAACTATTGGTATCTGCCGGGGACAGCTTTCGCCAGGATCTTGAGTAATGGCAGCGCCAATCGCACGCAGTCGGGGTTGGCAAACCGGAGGAGACCAGCCAGGATGCGAGCTAGTACCCTTTCAGGGTGATATTGCCGTATTCAGCGGATCGGGAAGCGGTTGAGCGCCAGGCGTGCCTCGCCGGCAATGGCGCGTCCTTACCAAGAGGCGCAACAACGCGGGCGACCGCTTCCCGGTCCGCCCGGAGGGAGCTTACCAGATGCTCCAATCCATCGTTGCAGCCTTTGAAAAGGGCGCGCCATTTCCTGCAGGCTACGCCTTGACTTGAATCATCTGGTAAGCTCTGCATGCGACAATATCACCTGGAAAGAGTACTAGTCGCCCTTGATACTGGAAAAGTTCTGGGTAGACTTGAACTTGTCGATGCCATGAAAGTTCTCGTCGTTGTAGTGTGACGTTCCCGCACCCATAAATGCATAGTCGGGATTCAGCAAATTTTTCCGATGCCCCTCGGATTCCATCCACTGCTTGACGACCGCACTGGCGAGCCCCAGATAGGTGTGGTTCTCGATGGGCTCGCCACGGATTTGGTAACTGAAGTAACCGCCGTTTTGCGCCGGAGAAGCGACCGGTCGGTTGGCCTCGTACTCGATCCCGAAGGAGATTGCGATATTCTCGGCGGAAGCTCCCCCCGAGGCGCCGGCCATTTCCAGTCGCCTGGCCATGGTTTCCCTGCCCTCAACCGGGCTTTTATGGTCAAAAAAATTGTATGCCGCCATATCGTCACTGTGACCCCTGGCTGCCCGCTCCAGTGCCGGGGAATGGGAAAACCGGCTGACGTTGTGTTCCTGCCGCTGGCGATTGCTCGCATAAAAAATCGCCGCGTGGAGCAGCGGGTAGTCAATGTTATCCATGTCGATTCGCTGATTGGCCAGGGGCAGTTGTTCGAAGCGCTGAAAATCGTAATTGGCGTAGTCCTCAGCCGTCCATCCCGTCGCGACGATGGGGGTTTCGACGCTGGCTGTCGGCTCGTTGCTCCAGCCTGTAACAGAGGCAGAAAGCGCGATCAAAACCAACAAAACATGAACCCCGGCTGGTCTTTTGATCATGGTATTCTCCTTGTGCTCGCGGCCCTTGAACAATCGGGTGACAATCCGCCTGATGGCTTACACCGAGGGACGGCGGAGTTCGTTTTGATTTCGCCATCCGCTACCCAATCGCAGCCCGGGGGCTCTTTCGATCGACCGATCGCGCCCTCGCAGGGTTATGGCATTGAGCCCGGGGGAATGGGATGTCGCCGTCGCTCGCGAGACCCGGCAGAAGATCTGTTCAGCTTGCACGGCCCTGCACGGGCAGTTTCCCTATGGCCGGAGTCCGCTGCCTGGAGTTGCCATGCGCTTCACGGGTAATTTATCTCAGCCGTGATGCACTGGGTAGCGCTGCAACCATGGGTCGGCCAGCGTGCCAGCCCCGCTGTTACTTGCGAAGTTTGCGCGCATTGGCGCGGGTTTTGCTGCGGACAGGTTGCAGCGCAGCAGTGGCGATCGCCAGTGGGTTGGATCCGCGCGCGGTGGCGATCGCGGCTCGTTCCGCCGCAGCCGCAAGGGTACTGACTTTCTCCATCACCATCCCGGCGGCTTCAGGGCCCGTCATAGCGCCCCGAGCTATGCGCAGCGAACGCCGCAGAATGACTTCACCTGCAGCCATTGACATTTCGTGGTAAGCCACAGCGAAGTCGAACCAGGCGCTGAAGACCTCGTGGCCTTTGGGGAATCCAAGCATGCGATACACTCCTGTAAGTTGTCGCCCACTATAACGCCAC
>JAHEGP010000027.1 GCA_024645065.1 Cellvibrionales bacterium
CTTCGCGGTAGTGGCATCAAGGACCCGAACCGGGGTGGCGCAGACCTGGCGACGCCCAGTATGGGCTGCGCTGAGTTGCTGCCGTGTGATCGGCATTGCTGGTACCTTTGTTTATAACCTGGCTGGCAGCACATAGCGGGGTCCATACGCTATAATTGAACACACATCTTTAGCCCAGGCGCGCAGCGCGGGGAAGGTCATGTGATGTTCAATCTATGGCCAGCGCCTGCAGTGCTGGTATCTTGCTGGATCAACAAAGGCTGGAACTCACTTGCTGGCTCTGCTTTGGCGAATCATGCAAGGTTAATCATCATGGCGGAAAACGAAATTCCTCGGAACCCCTTATGTATATCCTGAGCGTTATCCGCTCGGCCTTTGGCATTCTGGGTAAAATCGACCTGAGGCGCTTCGGCTGGTTGCAGCTTTTCTACCTGGTTTCCGCCATGATCCAGGTGTTCGGTATTGCCAGTATCGGGCCTTTTATCAGTATCCTGTCAAATCCGGATGTGATTCATACCAATCCGGTCCTGTCCTGGCTCTACGCCAGCAGCGGCCTGGACTCAGATCGACAATTTATGATCGCATCGGCCTGTCTGTCGATGGTGTTGATCGCTGTCTCCAACCTGTTCGCGGGTTTGACCTATTGGCTGACTTACCGATTTTCGGTGCACATTGGCAGCAAGCTGCAAAACGACCTGTTTTACAATCTGCTGCAACGTCCCTACATCTTCCACAAAATGACAGACCATACAGCGGCTATCGCCATCGTAAACCAGGAACTACCTCGCTTTGTGTTTCATGTGCTGGCACCAATGCTTAACATGTTCAGCCAGATGCTGGTGGCTCTGGTGATACTGGTCGGCCTGCTGATACTGAATCCGGTGATAGCCATCAGTGCCGGTTTGCTGGTGGCGGGCAGTTATCTCCTGACCTACATCATGCTGCGTCACGCGCTGGAAAAGCGTGGCCGGATCACCAGCGAGCGCAACCGGGGAACCCAGGCTACGCTTTCCGAGGCCTTCATCGGGGTCAAGGAAATCAAACTCAAGGGTATTGAGCAGGGCTATGTCGATCGCTTCGAGGGCTACAACCGGGCGGGGCTGGATGCCCAGGCATTTATTGCGCTGGCAGCCGACATCCCGAAACTGGTGATCGAGTCCATTAGCTTCAGTGCCATTTTGCTGCTCGCGGTGTTCTTTCTCTCTTCGGGACAGGAGCCGGCGGCTATCGTCGGTATGCTGAGCCTCTACGCTCTCGCGGGCTATAAGCTGTTGCCAACCATGCAGCAGATTTACGGGTCCATTTCCAACATCAGTGCCCATGGCGAAGTCGCCAACATCATCGCCAATGAGCTGGCCCAGACGGTCGACCCTTCGCCGTCGCACATCCAGCCCCTCGCTTCAGAGATATTCTCCATTGGGCTCAGGGACGTGCGTTTTGCCTATCCCGGCAGCGACGACCATGCGCTCAACGGAATAACCGTCAGCTTTTCCAGGGGAACCTTGAATACCATCGCCGGTCCGTCCGGATCGGGAAAGTCGACCCTCGCCGATGTGGTGCTGGGTTTGCTGCAGCCAGATTCAGGCGAATTGCTGGTGAACGGGAAGTCGCTGGAAACGGCTGATTTGTATGCCTACCGGGCAACCATTGGCTATGTGCCCCAGCATATCTTTTTGACTAACGATACGGTTATGGCGAACGTTGCCTTTGGCGTGCCGCCGCAAAAGGTTGATCGGGCACGGGTGGAGAAGGCCCTGGCGATGGCCAATGCCAGCGCATTTGTGCAGCGTCTCCCCGACGGTATCGATTCGGTACTGGGCCAGGACGGCAAGTTGCTCAGCGGTGGCCAGCGCCAGCGCATTGGTATTGCCCGGGCGCTCTACCACCAGGCGAAAGTGCTGGTACTTGACGAACCCACCAGCGCTTTGGATATCGAGTCGGAACACGAATTAATGCTGCTGCTAAAATCGCTGAAGCGGGAGGTTTTGATTATCATCATTTCCCATCGCCCGGCAGCGATAAAGATGTCGGACAATATCAGCCTCGTGGATCATGGCCAACTGATTGCCAATGGCACCTACGCTGAACTACACCATGGCGACCCTGTGTTCGCTAAACTGATGAAGCTGGCGATTGCCCACGATGATGTGGTTTAGAGATTCCGCCGGTTTACTGTAATCGCCCGCCCAAAACCCCCTGGGGTAGCGGCTCGGGATGTGCACCCTATGGTGTCCCAACGCTGGGTGATGCCAGCGCTTTCCCTCCGTAACCCAATGTCCTGGAACAGAGACTACGCTGTTGGCCGGCAGGCCCGAGTTGGCAGCCTTGCCCGGGCTTAAGCTTGCCGCTGCAGCGCAGACAGTATCGCTTGGCTGATCGCCGCCTCAGTACGCCCGGACCGGGCAAAGGCCTGGAAATGCCCCTGCATTGCGGTAATACGGCCTCGAATCGAATCGTCGGCCAGCACCGAGGCCAAGTTCTCGCCAATCCGTGCCGGCGTGTCATCCTGCCTGCCACGCAGTCCGAGACCATGGAACTCAATCCGCGCCGCCATACCTAATTGATCCATGCGGTCAATGGGGTAGACAAGCATCGGCACTCCCTGGAAGATGCATTCGTTGATGGTGGCATTGCCGCCTGCACACAGCATCGCCCTGGCCTGGGCCAGCACTTCCCATTGTGGTAACCATTGATGTGCCTGGATAGTGGCGGGCAGCTCGCCGAGCTGGGCTGGAAGGCAATCCGGCCCGGTGGCAATCAGCAGGTTCCAGGGCTGATCGGTGGACGCCCTGACAACACGCTCGAGAAACAAGCGGTTGGACATAAAGCTGCCCAGCGAGCAGTAGACGAGAGGACGTCCCGAGCGCGCTGACGACTCGGCAAAATCGCGCCAATCCCCGCTGTCAGTTGAAACCGGTGCAGCTGCATTGTTTGCCAGGGCGCCAGCGTAAAACACGCCAGGTTCAGGGCTCCCTGGAAAGTCGAGTTCGGGATTGGCCAGCCGTAACAGGGGCAACTGGGGATAATCGACGTAGTGCCATTGTTCCAGGTCGAGGAATTGCCGCGGTTCAAGCTGTAGCTTTGTGGCCAACTGTTCCAGCGCGCTGAAGCGGGCGGCCCGGCCATGCTTGAGCCGTTGCCGAAAGCGGGAAAACCGGCGTCGCTGTTTGAGCGACCACCAGTCAAGGGCGCAATGGCACCGGGCGAGGAGGTCGGAAGCGGGAGCGTATCCACGGTGCGGCGGCGGCATGCCGCGCCGGCGCCGGGTGGTGAGATGGGTGTCGACTACCACCAGTGGCACCCTGTGGCCAGCCAGAAACACGATGTACTCGTGCAGCTCTGCCATGACGAACATCAGTAGGGGTTGATACTGCTGCAAAAAATCGAGCAGTCCATGTCCCTTTTCCATCCAGGCCTGTTCTGCCCGGGCCCGGCTTCGGCTATCCCGCATGCTGGCCGGCAGCCAGCGGTCGCCTGCGCCGACACCAGTCTCTGCCACGCAGGCCTCGCTGGGTCCGGCGTTCAGGCGATAAAAGCCATAGCCGTTTTTGGCCGCGGCGCTGGCGGCGACGTCGTTGGTACTGAGGAACACCACCCGATAGCCCTGTCGCTGCAGGAGGGAAGCCAGTTGCAGCAGCGGATTCAGATAGCTGGCAATGCCCAGAGTGACGATGCCTGCAGTGGGGGATGACTCCCTGGAATCCTGCACGGCGGGGCTACAGGCGAGCCAGGTACTGGCTGATCACCGTCGCCGTCCTGAAGTTCTCCACCGTGATATCCTGCGCCGGCACCGCCAGGCCGAGGTCGCCTTCGATAAATGCTACCAGCTGGAAAATGGCCATCGAGTCGAGGTGGCCGCTCAGCAGTAACTCGTCGTCGGGCCCAATGCTAATGCCACGCTCCGCGAGCAGTTCATTGTTGATAAAGTCGATAAGCTGGTCTTGCATGAGCGATGGTCCCGTTGTCTATTTTTTGGCAGCCTGGGCTAGCAGGCTCACCCGGTCAATTTTGCCTGTCGAAGTGCGGGGGAGATCCGCCAGCACTTCAATCGAGCGGGGCATTGCGTAGGCTGGAAGCTGTCGGCGGATGTGGTCCCGCAGCCTGGAAAGGTCGAATGAGCCGATGTCCGACGGTATGATAGCGACGGCAATATTAACCGACCCGCTCGGGTCCGGCACGGCAAAAGCAGCGCACTCAAGGACCTGGGGGTGGGTGACAATCGATGCTTCCACCTCATCCAGCTCGACCCGGTAACCCCGGGTCTTGACCAGCCTGTCTGCACGCCCGAGAAATTCGAAACAGCCATCCGGGCGCCTGCTGACCAGGTCGCCAGTGCGGACAAACACATCGGGTCGCTGGTGGTCCTGGCTGCGGAACCAGAATACTTTCTGATTGAGGTCGGCGCGCTTCCAATAGCCCCGCATGCAGGTGCCGGCACTAATCAGGAGCTCTCCCACGCTGTCATCGGCCACGACTGTGTCCTTGCTGTCCAGCACCAATGCTTCGACGTCATCATACACTCTGCCTATGGGAATCGACTTTGCGGTGTCCAGTTCGTCGAGATTCACCCGGTAATGGGTCACCCCATTGGTTTCTGTAGGTCCGTAGACGTTGTAAAAAGTAGCCCCGGGCCAAAGCTTCATGATTTCCCGCAGGTGTTTCGGTGGTATCGGCTCACCACCGAATAGCACGGCCCGCAGGGCCGGATAGCTGTGCTGTTGTATCACGCCGGCCTGCAACAACTGTAAAAGAGCGTGGGGCACAGTATAAAAAATGCTCAGGCGCTGCCTCGCGATCAGCTCCGCCAGGCTTGCCGGGAACCGAGTGTACTCTTCGGGAACCATCACCGTGGTTGAAGCAGCCCAGGCTGCCCCGAAATAATCGAGGGTGGAGAGGTCGAAATGCAGTGGCGCATAGTTGCTGATTCTGTCTTGCGCAGTGAATTGGTAGCTGCTCGCGGTCACCCGGGCCCAGGTGATGGCGCTGGCGTGACTGTGCATGATACCTTTGGGAACGCCGGTTGAGCCTGAGGTGAAGAGGATGTACGCAAGGCTATTGCCCGTCAGGCCCAGCTCGGGGAATTCACTTGCGCTTTGCTTGTGGACAGTTTCCCAATTCATGTTGCGCGCTCCCCGGCCGATGCCCGGGCCGCCACCGATAAGCTGCCTGATCGCTGTTGCCGGCACTAATTCCTCCACGCCCCGGTCTAGTCTGGGTTCTGTCACCAGCACTTCAATGTCGCAACTGTCGATGATGTGCTGCAGACGCGCCAGCGGCGCTGTGGGGTCCAGCGGCACATAGGCGGCACCGGCCGCCATGATGCCGTAGATCGCACTGGCGCAGTCGACGCACTTGTGCATATAGATGCCCACTCGATCGCCAACCCCTACCCCTGAAGCGACCAGTATTTGCGCCAGCGCTGCCGATCGACGGTATAGCTCGGCATAGCTCAAAGTCTCATCGCGACAGCAGATAGCTGCCTGCTGAGGATGCTGAAGCGCCGCTTGACTGACCAGATGCGTCAGCAGATAGCGCATCTCAGCGTTGCTCCACCGGCAACAACTTTGCGATTAACTGGCGCTGGATGTCTGAGGTGCCGGAATATATCACGCCGCCGGCGTTGTCCCTCACCGACCTTTCGACCTCGAACTCGCTCATAAAGCCACGACCGCCGTGGATGCGCATGGCATCCAGGCTCGAGGCCAGCAGGGATTCGCCGAGGTGCAGTTTGGTGAGCGCGGCATGCATGGGTATGGCCTGGCCCTGGTCTTTCAGCCAGGCCGCTTTGTACAATAGTAACCGGCAAGTCTCGAGTCGCAGGCGCATATCCGCCAGTCGATTCGAAACCGACTGGAAATCCGCTACCGCGTGTCCGAACTGGCGGCGCCTGGAGGCATATTGGGTCGCCGCTTCGAGCTGTGCCTGCATTGCGCCCAGGTGACAGGCGAATATGAAGCTTCGCTCCCAGTCCATGGAATGATTGAATATGGCCTGGCCCGCGCCCTCCGGCCCGAGACGATTGGCTGCGGGAACCAGGCAATCCCTGAACACGATATCACCCAGCGGGGCAGTGCGCAGCCCCATCTTTTCGCTGGCCGGTTGGCAATGCATACCCGCTGTACCGGCTTCGACCATGAATGCGGACAGCCCCCACTGGCCATGCTCGGGCCTGGTGCTCGCAAACACCAGGGCCACACCGCATACGGGCGCCAGTCCAATCATGGTCTTATGGCCGTCGAGTCGGTAATCATCGCCCTCGCGGCGCGCGGTGGTGGCACATGCGAAGGCGTCTGAGCCGTTGTCGGGTTCCGTCATCGCGTGGGCGCCGGGTGTTGAACCGTCGCATAGTCCGGGCATAAAGCGTTTCTTTTGCTCACTGTCGCCGAAGGCCAGCAATGGTTCCTGAATGCTCCACATCTGCCCGGGAATCGCGAGTGTCAGGCCGTTGTCGCGGCAACCGTAGCCCAGTGCCTCCAGTGCAATAACGGTCGTGACGGTATCCTTGCCCCCGCCGCCCAATGCCTGTGGCATGCGCAGGCCCATAAGACCTTGCTTTGCGCATCGACGCCAGGCGTCGGCGTCAAATTCACTGGCGTGATCCCGGTCACGGACCCGATTGTTCAGCTCGCTTTGGGCAAAGGCAATAATTTCTGCCCGCAATTGTTGCTGCTCAGACGACAAACCAAAATTCATTGGAGCTTGATCCCCCGGGTGTTAGGTAATTGACTTTGCTATGGCCAGGCCCCGGACCTAGCTGGCAGAGGCTTTAACTTCGACGCTGAGTGCCTGGTGCAGTTCCTGGTCATAGGGATTGAGCGGATCACGGGTGATGCGCTCTAATTGTATTCTTTCCCCCAACTGTTGCTGCTGCGCCAGCCGTAGTAGCAGGTTGCCTGCGATCTGGTCCTCGAGCGCCCAGCCGGTAGAATCAAAAACCGTCAGAGCCTGTTGCTGCTGTTCCGCCGGCTCATTGCGCTGCACCAGTTCCCATAACTCCGGGCCTATCTGGTCTTCGGTCAGGCGCTGGCACTCTCCTTCGAGCATGGCTTGCTGGCGGTCGTCCGGGCAAACGAAGGCCCTGCCCAGTAATTGCAGTGGTAGCTCCACCTTGCCGGCAAAATCCGAGCCAATAGCGTTGACGTGTAGCCAGGGCCTGGTTTCAAGCGCAGCGAATAATGGTGCCTCACCGGGTGGTTGCGAGGTGGCGGTGACCAATATGTCGGAGGTCGTCACGATCTGCTCGACGGTGGCTGGTCGAAGCTCGGTTGCCGGGCTGATGAAGCGTCGCACGCGGTCGGCGAAAGATGCTTCGGCTTCGGGGTTGATATCCTGCACCAGCACTGTCTTCACATCATAGTGCAGCGACAGGGCATGGAGCTGGGTGACCGCCTGGGCGCCACAGCCGATGATGCCGATAAGCTGTGAATCGGGCCTGGCAAGAATCCTGCTGGCGACGCAGGAAGCCGCGCCTGTCCGCAGCGCCGTCAAAAAGGTACCGTCGATCAGGCCGCGCAGGTGGCCGTTGCGGGGATCGTAGATATGGACAGTGGAAAGAATTGTGGGCAGCTTGCCCTGTCGCGGATTCTGGGGGTGGTAGGCAACCATCTTCACAGTGATTTGCTGGCCCAGGTGCATGCAGGGCATCCATTCCAGCAAGCCGGGGGCAGGCGCGTGGTAGTGAAAGCCATCGCGGGTTCTGACCTGCTGGGTTTTGGGGTTGAATTCGCGAAAGCCCTGTTGCAGCTCATCGATCATCGTACGCATCAGGTAATCGATGCCCAGTCGATCGATGAGGGCTCCAATGTGCTTTCCGGCTATGACAACGGTGTCCAAGAAATCCCCCTGGCGCTGACTGACGCCTCTTCGTTTATTGCGGCCAGCACGGCCCCACCACCGCAATGCAGCAGCACAATCGGTAATGGTTCGCCGCGCCCTGGGCCTGCGACAGCACCCGGTTTAGTCCCCAAATCGATATCCCACGTAGATGCGATACGTTCTTGGCTCGATGGGATGAAAATGAATATCTGCAACGCCCTCTGCCGGCTCACCCGGCAGCCGGGACTCATAGTAGTAGTCGATATCATGATCTTCAGAGTCGAACAGGTTGAGGATGTCGCCAAACACTTCCCAGTTGCTCCAGCGGTAACCCGCACGCAGATTCACCACGGTCGTGGGATCGGATTCCACATCGCCGTTCTCTTCCAGCGGGCGGCCGCTGAAGTAGCGTAGCCGGGCCGAGCCAAACCAGCCGCTGGGGTGATCGAGGCTCAGGCCGGCGCTGAACACCTGTGGCACACTGCCGGGCACTTCATCGCCCAGGCTTGGGTCAGAGGGGTCCGATTCGGTAAATTTGGCCCGGGAGTAGGAGTACTCCGCGTCCAGCGTCCAGTGAGGTGACAGCCACCAGTAGGCCGTGAGCTCGACCCCGGAGCGCCGTGAACTGCGCGATGCCTCGGTATTGCCGGCGTCACCGACAAACAAAAGCTCGGAATCCAGCTCCAGCATCCACAGCGATAGCGATGCGCTGATCATGTCTTCCTGGAACAGGCGCACGCCAAGTTCGGCTCCCCGGGATGGCACCAGTGGATCGACCTTGTCGACCGCCTCGCCGGTCACCGGGTCGACCGCAATCGTTACCCCGCGGGCATCGTTGGAGTGAAAACCGGTGCCAAGTCCCAGGTAGGTTTCCCAATTATCCGCGGGCTGATAGCTGAGGTTGAATTTATAGCTGACGATACCATCGTCGTCGCTGCCGCTGTTTTGCGGGGTATCACTGTCGACGTCGAACCAGTAATGGTCGTAGCGCAAGCCCAGATTGGCTCGCCAAACCTCGGCCCAGCGCCAGGTGCCGCTCCAGAAAAGGGCCGCAGAAGTCTCGTCAATGGCATCCAGGCGCACGGTCTCAAGCCGCTGGCGAGCACGGGTACGAATGAGTCCGACTTCGTCGATATCGTCGTAGCGGGTCTGGAAGCCTAACACGTTGGTGTAATCGGTGGTGCCAAAGATAAAATCGTCGCTGCGGATCAGCTCGCCCCCGTAAATCCAGCGCTTGTCGATCTGCTCGAACTCGTCGCCGTTGACAGGGTCATCGAGGAAATAGGTAAAGTTGGACCAGAGATTGAGGCGGTAGCGAATCGCATAGACGCTGGCCTGCCAGTTGGGATTGAACCAACTGCCCGAAAGGCTGTAGCGGCTGGACTCGCCGCCGGTGCTGTCATCGATGCTGCCGTACAGGTCGATGAGCCCCTGCTCAACCGCGCGTTCGGGAATCTGGTCTGCAGAGTCCCAGCTATTGTCGTAGGCCATGAACATGAGAGAGAAGGTGTTGGCATCGTGGTCCCAGGTGTAACGCGCCAGGCCATTGGTCTTGCGGACATCCTCCGAGATATCGGTCCAGGGTCCATCATAGACCTGACCCTCAAACCCCAACAGCAGATCGCCGGGGCCAACCTGGATCGAGCCAGCCCCAAGCAAGCGACCAAAACCATCCTTACCTGCGCCCAACTGCAGCATGCCGCCCGGCATCGACTGTAGCGGTGACATGTTGGCACTGCCTGCTCCTGAAAAATCCCCGACATCGGCGTAATAGGGGCCCTTCTTGTACTCGATGGATTCCAGCAACTCGGGTATCACGAAGCTGATATCGGTGTAGCCCTGGCCATGACCATGGCTGCGCATGTTGACGGGCATGCGGTCGAATCGGGTGAGGAAATCGGTGCCGTGGTCGAGATTGAATCCGCGCAGGAAATACTGGTTGGCCTTGCCACTGCCGCTGTGCTGGGTGACCACCATGCCCGGCACGGTTTCGAGGATCTCGCCGGTGCGCATCAACGGGCGCAGGCTCAATTCCTCCTGACCGATGATTCCCTGGGAAGCCGACACCGCCTGGCCTATGATCTCGGTGTGGCGCCCGACGATTTCAACTTCCTCCAGCTCCGAGCCATGGGCTTGTAGCGTGGAGCTGCAACAAGCTGCCACTATTGCAAAACAGCACCGCGCCGGCAGTGGCAGCTTGTCGCTGCCTGGCGCAGTACCCTCGGATTTCTTTTTTGCAGCTAGCGCCCGGCGAAGGGAGTGCATCATCCAAAACCTCGTTCAATTAACCAGTATGTAGCCATCAGGGCGATGAATATGGAGCCGCCACGGAGTACAACCGGCCCGTACCAGCTGCGCTGGCGCAGCACAAACAGCAACGGGAAGATCGCAGCGACAAGCAGCAACTGACCCATTTCGACTCCGATATTAAATAACACCATCACGGTCACAAGTTCAACCATGCGAAAGGACAGATGCTCCATAACGCTGGCGAACCCGAGGCCGTGGAAAAGCCCGAAGACAAAAATCACGATCCATTTATGAGGCAGAAAAGGTCTTATATTGTGCAGCGCCATGACCAGGATTGACAGTGCAATGACGCTTTCTACCAGCCTCGAGGGCAAGCTAACCCAACCCAGCGCTGCCACTGTCAGGGTGATCGAGTGGGCCACCGTAAATACGGTAACGATAGCGGCCACGTTCCACAATGACTGCTTGAAGCTCGCCACCGGTTGCCACTGCTGGCCAGATCTGAAAACTACCGCAGTCAGCAAAAGTGTCAGCAGGAACAGGATGTGGTCGAAACCAATCAGAATATGCCAGGTGCCCTGCAGCAGGAAATCCAGCCTTCCGGAGAGGCCGGGTACATCAACCAGGTCAAGGTTTTGCAGGGTTTTGTCAGGGCTGAATATGAGTGCAGTATTTTCCCACTCAGAAGTCTGGTCAGTGTGGGCGTTGTAGTGAATGAGAACGAGGCCGCGGTGTCTTTTGTTCAGCTCGAAAAACAATTCCTGCCGGATTTGCAGCAGACGCGGCAGCTCTCCCGGCCACGGCGCGGTGAATCCCAGTTGCAGGAAGCGCCCCTGGGGAAGCTCCAACAGCTCGGTCGTCACATAATCCAGTGCCATTGGCTGCTCGCCAACCGCTACTGAAAACCGCTGCTGGACGTAGGCGAGCACTGCGGGCAGCTGTTGCAGTGAAGGCGGCGATGCCTCCAGTGTCATGCCAAATTTTTGCGCCAGTTCCCGCTCGTGAATCTGCAGACGCCCGTCCAGTCGATCCGGTTGAATATCCAGAAAAACGTAGTTTTCGCCGACGGCGTGGGAGTGGGCCAGGCCGTTGCAGCAGACGTACAGCAACAAAAACATGATCGAGTTGACGCGTCCGGCTACCAAGCTGTCACTCCTGTAAACTATAGATTTATGACGGCCCACTTGACAAACGGTTATGCCGGCAAACATGAATGCCAGAGTTGGCGCTTCGGCAGCACCAGGAACAAGACGACAGAAGTCTGGGCATCTGGATTTTTCGTAGAATTCTACCAATTACGTTAGTCTACTCGCTCCGGTTTGCCACTTAATTGCGAACTTTTTTGTTGAAAAACCGACTATTCTATGCTGAGAAGCTGCTTATGCGGCCTGGGTGGGAGAAATCGCCGAGACACGTCCTTGTGTTAGGCAATCGCCATGTCCTGGGGCGCAGGTACTGCGACAGAGAGCTTAGAGAAAGCAAGTAATCCAGGGAGAGACCTTTGGTTGTGAGCAACACGACGCCCGATATTCGCCTGCGAACTCTCAACCATTCCGAGGCGCTGGTGTGGCTTGGGCAACAAATGGTGGGCGTTCAACCCATTTACAGTATGGCTTTGGGAGTGTCACTGGGGCAGGTTTCGGTCGAGGTTTTCCAGCGGGCATTTGCTCGCCTGGTGGAGCGGTTTGAACCACTTCAGGCAATGGCGCAAGTCGGCAGCGACGGCCAGGGGCAACAAACCTGCCTTGCTTACAGCATCCCGGCGAATCGCAACTTGCCGGTTGTGGATTTCAGCGCGGAAACGGATGCTAACGAAGCGGCAATGCGGTGGATGAAGCAGCGCGCTGCCAAACCGTTTGACCCCTCAGGGGCCCTTTGCGACAGTGCATTGTTGAAGATAGGCAAGCAACGGGTGATCTGGTTTATCAACCAGCATCACCTGGTGACCGATGCCTGGTCCTGCCGACTGCTGCTCGAGGCCATGGATGAGGAATACGCCAACCTGCTGGCCGGGGGCGGTCTCCTACCTGCCCTGCCCCAGCGCCGCGCCGCGCCGCACGCAGGCAGCGAAATCGCCGCAAGATTGCAGAACTCCCATGATTACTGGCGCCAGCTCTATGCCAGCATCCCCAGTCAAGGCGCGCTTTTCAATCGCAACAGCGATCCCCTGCGCAGTGACTCGGGGCGAGAGCAGTTTGTGCTGGACAAGGCCCAGGTGGATCAACTCCAGGTACTGGCCAGCAAGCATTTTCCAGCCCTGACCCGGCAGATCTCACTATTCACCTGTTTCGGGGCTTTGTTGGTTGCGCTGGTGAGTCGGCTGGCATATCGGCAGCGCGTGGGGTTCGACACGCCGGCGCTCAATCGCCCAAGTGCCGAGGATCGCGCCACGCCTGGATTGTATATCGAGTTGTTCCCGTTTGCTGCCGATGTGGATTCGAGTGCATCGTTTGCCCGGATCGGCCAGCAACTGCTTGGCCTGATTCCCGCTTTCGTCAAGCATGGGCGGCCCGGCGCCAGCCTGCCCGGTAGCAACCGAGCCTGCGACACGCTGTTGAACTTCATTCCGTTTTCCCTCGGTAGTTTTGCCGGGCAACCAGTATCCGCAGATTTTGTTCACCCCGGTTGCAGTGACGCGGCCTACGCCATACGCATGCAGGTATGGGACCTCGGCGGTAACGGCGGCCTGACGGTCATGCTCGACCTGAAAAACGATGTCTTCGGCGGGCGTGAGCGGGTCCTTGCGCTGGATTGCAGCCAGCGACTGCTGCGGGCATTTATGGATGACCCCCGCACGCCGGTTGCCTCTGTTCCCCTGCTGCCTGATGAGTTAAAGCAGTGTCTGCTGCTGGATTACAATGACACCTCCGCCGCCCCGGTTCCTGGGCAAACAGTCCTCCAGACCCTGTGGCGAACCGCCGCCTCCCGGCCCGATGCGGTCGCGATCTGCTGTAATGGCGAGAGCCGGTGTTATGGCGAGTTGATTGACCGGGTGGAGTCTATCGCCGCCGCCCTCGCCGCTGCGGGAGTCTCAGCCGGGGATCGCATCGGTATTTGCCTGTCGCGGGGCATCCCGATGGTTGAAGTGATCCTGGCGTCGCTGCGTCTGGGCGCTGTCTACGTCCCCGTGGATCCCCAGTCCCCGGTGATTCGCCGGCAACAAATATTGGCGGCCGCCAGCACCGTGGTCGTGGTCCAGGATTGTTCCACGGACGCAATGCATCCTGCATCGGTTCGGGTGCTGAGCCCGTCAGAGTTGACCAACGCGGCGGCTGCCAACGACCGCTCGAAGTTGCCGGACATCGGCCAGTTGGCGCTGCAGGATGATGCCTATATCCTGTTTACCTCGGGCTCGACCGGAACGCCCAAGGGTATACCCGTTAGCCAACTGGGCCTGGCGGTTTACATTGAATGGGCACAGCGCAATTATGCGGATCTGGGCCCACTGTCGATGCCATTATTGTCGTCAATCGCCTTCGATCTCACGGTAAGCTCCCTGTTTTTGCCGCTGGTCACCGGTGGCACCCTGCACGTCTATCCATCGACCCACGAATCCTACGACAATGCCCTGCTGCGAGCTGTCGAGGATAATCATGTCAACGCCATCAAGTTGACTCCGGCCCATCTGCGCCTGTTGCAGCAGCTGGATCTGCAGCGCTCCCATCTCCACACCCTGATCGTCGGGGGCGAGCAGCTAAGCACTGCTCTGGCAGAGGCTACTGCTGATAAATTCGGGGAAGACATTCGAATATTCAACGAGTACGGACCCACCGAAGCGGTGGTCGGCTGTATGATTCATCGCTACCAGGCGAACGGCAACAGCATTGGGCAAAACGAGGCTGCGGTACCGATCGGGCGCCCCGCCGATCACACCCGGATCTATCTGCTGAATTCTGCATTGCAACCGGCGCTTCCCGGTGTAGTGGGTGAGATATACATCCATCGGCTTGGAGCGCCCTCGGCCTATCTGCGGCCGGATGATGCACTTGAGGGCACCTTTGTGCCGGATCTGCTAGACCCCGGAGCTACCATGTACAGGAGCGGCGACCTGGCTCGCTTCAACGACAACGGGGAATTGGTCTATATCGGGCGTGCGGATCATCAGGTCAAGGTTTCCGGGCACCGCGTCGAGCTGGGTGAGGTGGAGGCCGTCCTGCAAGCTTATGCCGGTGTCAAAGACGTCGTGGCATTGCTTAACGAGACACCGTCCGATGTGCACGGGCCAGTGGTCCGCTGCAGCGAGTGTGGGGTTGGTGACGACACCCCCGGCGTGCAGCTGGACCCCGAGGGAATCTGCCAACTGTGTCGCGACTTTACTGCCCTGTCACCGCGCATCGAGCGCTACTTTCGCGAGCGCGATGAGTTGCGGGGGGCGATTGCCAGCCACGCGCGCCGCAAGCATGGCGATTACGATTGCCTGGTACTGCTCAGTGGCGGCAAGGACAGTACTTACGCCCTGTACCAGGTGGCCGCGATGGGTTTCAGGATTTACGCCTTTACCCTGGACAATGGCTATATCTCTGACCAGGCGCGCTCGAATATCCAACGGGTCGTCGACGACCTGGGCATCGACCACGAGTTTGCCTCGACCGGGCATATGAACGCGATCTTCCGCGACAGCCTGGGCCGTTTCAGCAACGTCTGCCAGGGGTGTTTCAAGACCATCTATACCCTCAGCATCCGCCGCGCAGACCAACTGGGCATTCCCCTGGTAGTCACCGGCCTGTCCCGGGGCCAGTTGTTCGAGACGCGGCTCAACCTGGGCTTGTTCAGGGGCGAGCGCTCCGACCGGGAAATTGACAGCGCCATTCTCGCCGCTCGCAAGGCCTATCACCGCCGACCCGACGCGGTGACTGAATGTCTTGGCACCGACGGTTTCGACAGTGACGAACTCTTCGAGCGGGTTCAGCTGCTCGATTTCTACCGCTACTGGAGTGCGCCCCTTGACGAGATGCTGGATTTTCTCGCCAGCCGTGCGCCCTGGATACGGCCCTCGGACACCGGGCGTTCATCCAACTGCCTGATCAACGATGTGGGCATTCATGTGCATGCGAAGGAGCGGGGCTTTCATAACTATGCCTTGCCCTACAGCTGGGACGTTCGATTGCGGCAAAAAAGCCGCGAGCAGGCCGTCGAGGAGCTGAACGACGATATCGATCTGCCCCGGGTAGAGGGTATTCTCGAAACCATCGGCTATCAGGCCAAAACCCTGAATCGAGGCGGCGTGCAAAGTCTGGTGGCTTTCTATTCGGCTGGCGGCGAAGTGGACGAGGCACAGCTGCGCGCTTTTCTGAAGAGCCGACTGCCGGACTTCGCCATTCCCGCGAAGCTGGTGGCGGTTGCCAACATGCCCCTGACCATCAACGGCAAAATTGATCGCACCGCCCTGCTGGCGCAGTTGAGTAGCGGGTCGGCGGCGGAATATCGTGCCCCGGCCAACGACGCGGAAGTGGTGGTCTGTGATGTGTGGCAAGAGCTGCTCGATCACCGGCCGATTGGCGCCGATGACAATTTCTTTGAGCTGGGGGGCAATTCACTGCTCGCCATCGAGTGTATCAACCTGCTGTGCCAGCGCTACCAGCTAAACCTGCCGCTGGAACTGGTGTTCACCCGTCCGGTTGCCGCGCAATTGGCACTGGCCCTGGAGCAGGCATTGATGGAGGAAATCAACCAGCTCAGCGATGCCGAAGTGCGGGGATTGCTCGACAGCGAGGATTCGAACCTTGCCGGCTAAGCCGCCCGAAGCTGCCGGTGAAGCCAGGGCTGCGCTGCTCCGGGCGCGGCTGCGGGGCGGACGACCCGGGGCCGAGGAAGATCTTCCCCTTGAAACGCCCGGAACTACCCCTGGCGAAGCGGTTGCCCTTGGGCCGTTTCAGCAGCCGCTCTGGCTCGACTATCGACTGTTCCCCGAACGGCGCACTGCCTGGGTGGTCAGGGCCTATCATGTAGTCGGTAATCTCGATCAGCAGCGCCTGCGTGGGGCGCTGGAGCGACTGCAGCGGAGGCACTGGAGCCTGACTGCAGCGGTCAGCAGCGCCGGCTCACTGCAGCTGTCGGATACCCCGATTCCATTGCGGGTCTGGCGTTGCACTGCTGATCCCTGGGCAGAAATGGCGACATTCTGCCGGGAGCAACTGCCGGCGTTTCGACTCGAAGACGGCGCGCTTTTTCGCGTCTATGCCGCTGTTGGCGCCGATAGCTTCGCGCTGGTGCTGGCGCTACACCATATCCTGGTCGACCTGGATAGCCTGGCTTTGCTGGAACGGGAGCTGGACAGCCTGTACCAAACGCCAGCTGCACAACTCGATGCAGTCGTTAGCGTTGCTGCAGCCTATGGGCGCCAGCACCGGGAGCTGCAACAGCGCAGGCCCATGCTGACGCAATTCTGGCAACAGCAGCTGGCCGATTTGCCGCCGCCGGTGCCGCTGCCCTGGGCCAGGGCAGGTCTGGGGCGAGCCGCCAGGGCTGCGCGGTCGGGGGGACTTATCCGCAAGGCCCTGCCCCTGAATCTGGTGAAGCGTATCTGGCGGTCTGCAAACGACAGTGGCAGCACTCCCTATCAGTGGCTGCTGGCCGGCTGGTGTGTGCTGCTGGCCCACTACTGGCAACAGAGCGAGGTCCACCTCGGGACCCTGGTTTCCCTGCGCACCACCCCGGCCCAGCGCCGGGTACTGGGATACCTCCAGAATCTGGTGGTGCTGCGTGTCGACTTGCAGCACTGTAGAACCTTTCACGATGTGCTGCGTGCGGTGCAGGGCGTGGTTGCCCAGGCGATGCAGCATCGGGATCTTCCCATGCATGAACTGCTGCCTGCACTCGGTGGCCGCAGTGCTCACGGCGCGCTGTTCTCCTGCCTTTTTACGCTCATCGATGACGACCAGCCGGAGACTTTTCTGGGGGGTAGCCTGCGGCAGCGGCAGTCGATGGACTATGGCGGCGCCGCGTTCGACTGTTCCTGCTTTTTCATCGCCCACCCCAGGGCGCCGGCGCTGGCGATTGAATACAACAGCGCATTGTATGGTGCTGAAGACATCGCAAAGACCCTGGATCACTACCACCGGATACTGTTGCAATGCCTCGAAAGCAATGAGCAACAGGAGGGGCGAGACTGGCGTCGCTATCGCCTGGTGCAAGACGCAGACTATCGCGCGGCGGAACTGCATTGGCACCGGCTGGCACAGGAATCGCCCACTGGCGAATGTCTGCACCACGCAGTTGGGCGAAAGTCGGAGGAGCGCCCGGATCATATCGCCGTAGTCTGGAGCGACGGCACTGATCGAATGGAGTTGGGCTATCGGCAACTGTCACAGCAAGCCGATGCGGTTGCCCGCTTTCTCGCAACCCTCGATCCGGCACAGGAGGAGCCGGTGGCATTGGTCGCGCGCTGGCACCCCGACAGTATTGCAGCGATGTTGGGTATCCTGCGAGCTGGCTGTGCCTACCTGCCCGTAGACCCGGATTACCCGCCCGCGAGAATAGCCCACATGGTGCGGGACTCCGGTTGCAGAATCGTGCTGACGGCGGCAGATCTCGAATTGCCCCGTGAGCTGCAGGCCCGCTGCTTTGCGCTGGAAGCCGCGACCGCTGATGGCGACGATAGCGGCAATGCAAACGCGAGATATGGCCGAAACGACCCCGGCGGCCTGGCCTATGTGATTTATACATCGGGTTCCAGCGGGCCGCCCAAAGGCGTGATGGTGGAACACCGGGCGGCGGTGTATTCGACCCGGGAGCGAAGCCGGGTTTATGCGCAATGGCCGCCCGAAAAGTTTCTCCTGCTGTCGAGTATCGCCTTCGACAGCGCCGTCGCCGGATTGTGGTGGACCCTGTCCAGCGGTGGAACCCTGTACCTGACCTCGCCGTCGATGGCTCGGGCGGCGGACCGACTCGGCGAATTGATCCAGCGCGAATCCATTACCCATGCCCTCTGTCTACCCAGCCAGTGGCGCGATATTGGTCGCTTGGCCCAATCCCTCGACAGCATGCAGCTGGCGATTGTCGCGGGTGAGGCCTGTGACTCGAAGGTTGCCAGGCAGCACTTCAGGACCGCCCCCCGGGCTGTGCTGTTCAATGAATACGGCCCGACCGAGATGACTGTCTGGAGTAGCTGGCACCAGCTCTCGCCGCAGGAGGCAGATCCCGTTCCCATCGGCGAACCGCTGCTGCAAACCCAGGCGCTGATCCTCGATCGCTGGGCTAATCTGGTGCCTGAAGGTTTGACCGGCGAGCTCTACCTGGCGGGAGCGGGTATCGCCAGGGGCTACATCGGCAGCGGCTCCGGGCCTGTAAAGTCCGGCTTCGTGGAACATCCGCTGGACCCGGCATCCCGCGCCTATAGAACTGGCGACCGGGTGCGGCGGGATAGCCGGGATCGGCTCTACTTCGAGGGCCGGGTCGATGAGCAGGTGAAATGCAGGGGGTACCGCATCGCTCTCGAAAGTGTCGAGGCGACCCTGAGACGGGCAAGCGACGTGGCGATGGCGGTGTTACCCTTCGATGGTGAGTCGCTCGAGGCTTTACTCAAACAACTGCCCGACAATGAAGCTCGCGAAATTCTTGCTCGTTACAGGGCCGCTGCCTCGAGCTGAGCGACTACCGATTCCGGTCAGTGGCCTGGTGCACGATTTGCTCCAGCAATGGCACCACCTCGGCCGACATAAACGGCTCCCGCAATATCTCTCTGTGGGTCGTTTCCAGCAGTAGCGGTGAGGTTTCCGCGGGCAGGTAACGGCGCCAGTTCTGTTCGACTTGCCATACGCGCTCGCTGGTAGTCAGTAGTGCAACTTTCCCGTTATAGGGCGAGGCCCGATACCCCCGCCAAAGCTCGACGGTTCGGGCGTCGTTGAAAGACGACGCCTGCAGGGCGGTGTCGGGACGGATTGGCGCCCCGGTGCTTGCAGCAGGGGAATGCCGCGTTGCTGTCATACCTTTCTTCAGTCGCTGCCAGAA
>JAHEGP010000028.1 GCA_024645065.1 Cellvibrionales bacterium
GGCGCCATGTAGGGCCCCATCATGCCGGTGATAAAGGCCAGTGGAATAAAGGCGAGCACGATGGTCACCGTCGACATGACCAGTGGCACCTTAAGCTCGGATATCGCTGCGACGATATTGTCCTTGAAGTCGCCCTTGCCGTCCTTGATGAAGCGCGAGATATTGTCGACGCCGGTGATCGGGTCATCGACCAACAGGCCCAGTGACAAAATGAGCGCAAACAAGGTGACCCGGTTGATGGTGTAACCAAAAGCCATGTCCAGCGCCAGGGTGATGCCGTAACAAATGGGCACCGCCAGCCCAACCACCAGCGCCGGGCGCCAGCCCAGGAAAACACCGATAAAAATCACCACTGTCACGACGGCGAAACCGAGGCTCGATGTGAGATTGTTCACTTTCTCGTCGGCGGTTTGGCCGTAATCGCGGATCACCTCGACGTGGACTTCCCCGGGCAACACCTCGCGCTGCAGTTGTTGAATCCGCTCATGCACATCCTCAGCCACCGCCACGGCGTTGCTGCCCCTCTGCTTGGCAACGCTGATGGTCACCATCGGGAAGGCGTCGTTGCCGGCCTGGTAGGACGGGTGAGCCGGGGCGAAATCCATCCAGGTGTAGGAGTCAGGTTCACCGGGGCCATCGACAATGGTTGCAACCTCGCCGAGGTAAACCGGTACCCCGTCAACGACATTGACCACAAAACTCCTGAGCTGGTCGATAGTGCGCAGGAAGTCGCCGCTCTCCAGCTGTATACTGTCGTTGTTGAATACCCAGTTCGAAGCGTTCTGCAGGACGTTGGAGACCTGCAATGCGGCTACGATGTCAGCACTCGTGGTCTTGCGTGCAGCCATGCTCTGGGCATCCACCAGAATGCGCACAGTGCGGGGGCGGCCACCACTGACGGTGACTTCGCTGGTTTTCGGAATACCCTGCAGCTGGGTAGAAATATCCTCGGCCATGCGCCGCAATTCAAAATCATCGTAGCGCTGGGGCGCATCACTCCATAGCGCAAGCAAAACGATTGGCACGTCATCAACTTCTATCGGCCGAACCAGCCAGTTGCTGACCACCCCGGGAATCTTGTCCTGGTTGGAGTGCAGCTTGTTGTAGGTATTGAGAATCGATTCTTCCCGATCCTGGCCAACATAGAAGCGCAGGGTGACCGCAGCCTGGCCGGTCGTGGAAGTGGAGTAGACATGCTCGACACCGGGTATCTGCGACAGCAGTTTTTCCAGCGGCGTAGTAACCTGGCGCTCTATCTGCCTGGCGCCAATGCCCGGGGCCTGGACCAGCACATCGACCATCGGTACAACAATCTGTGGCTCTTCTTCCCGCGGTGTAAAGTTGAGAGCCAGTGCGCCGGCGAACAGCGCGATGACAAAGATCAGCAGGGGGCCTGCACCATTCAGGCTGGACCTGACGGCGTTGTCGAGGAAATTGCTCATTAATTAGTCTTCACAATAAACCTTGTGCAGCGACTGCAGGATGATTTCGGTGCGCTCATCGCCAAGGCTGTAATAGATGGTTTGTGACTCGCGGCGGGTTTTCACCAGGCCTGCTTCGCGCAGTACCGACAAGTGCTGGGATAGCGCTGATTGCGACAGCGGTACCTGCTGATTCAATTGACCGACGGACAGTTCACCCTCCTCTGCCAGGACGCATAAAACCATCAACCGGTTTTTGTTGGCCATGCTCTTGAGGAGGTCTTCTGCCTCCTGCGCTCGCTCTGCCATAAGGGAAAAATCGATGTTCATTGCTGTGTGCACCGCTGCCAAGCCAGGTTGCAGATAATACTACCGATTCCGTTTGTCTTCAATGTATCAGAAAATACTAATATAAGTAAGTCCCCTCTGTTACGCCAGCTCAAATTGATCCACTTTTGGTCAATGATGCTGCTACAATGCCAGTCGAACGGACTGGGGGTACAACATAATATGACGTATGCCGCGATTACCGGGTGGGGAAAGTGCCTGCCGCCTGCCGCCCTGACGAACGCCGATCTGGCAACCTTTCTGGATACCGATGACGAGTGGATCAAAACCCGGACTGGAATGCAGGAGCGGCGCATATCCCATGTTTCGGTATCTGATCTCGGCTACATCGCCGCCTTGCGGGCCCTGGCAGCGGCGGGCAAGACAGTCGATGACGTCGAGCTAATCGTCTTCGGCAGTTGCACGCCAGACCAGATCTGCCCCAATGTCGCCTCCCGGGTGCAGGAGTTACTCGGCGCAGGTCGCGCCGCCTGCATGGATGTCAACACCGCTTGCACCAGTTTTCTCTATGGCTTGACGACTGCCAGCTCCATGCTGCGCACGGGCGCGGTGAAGAGCGCCATCGTGATTGGTGCCGAGGTGATCTCGCCAATCATGGATTGGGACAATCGCAATGTTGCGGTGCTGTTCGGTGACGGTGCAGCGGCGGTTTACCTGGAGGCCAGCGATCATAAGGAAGGCTTGCTGGACCAGCAGTTGGGTTGCTACGGCGAAGTGCGGGATATTCTGACGGTACATGGTTGGGGCATGAAGTACGCCAACCAGGAGATGCAGATGGGCAATTCCTACTGGCAGTTCGAAGGCCAGGAAATCTTCAAGCGTGCTGTCGTGGGTATGGTCTCAGCCAGCAATAGCGTCCTGGAGCGAAACCAACTGAGTAGTCGTGACGTCGATCTGGTGGTGCCGCACCAGGCCAACCTGCGGATCATCGACGCGGTCGCCAAGCGGGCCGACATTGAGCCGGAAAAAGTATTCGTCAACGTCCACCGCTATGGCAATATGTCGGCGGCGACGGTCGCTGTGGCGCTGGTAGAGTCCATCGAAGAGGGGCGGGTGAATCCTGGTGACCATATATTATTGCCAGCCTTTGGCGGCGGGCTGAGCTGGTGTGCGCATCTGATCAAGTGGGGCGAGCGCATCCAGCCGATTGGACAATCCGGTGCTGAGTTGCCAGCCTGTAACAAAACAGCCCTGGAACTGGTTGACGAGCTGCGCGCCAGCAAGGCGCCCCGCACCGCACTCCAGGGCCTGATGATATAGCCTGGTGGATAGGCCGTTTAATATAAGAACCCGACTTCCACGCGTCCCGTCTGGGGCGCCGGGGAGCCGTCCGAGTCAATCCACTGCTGAATAAAGGCCGCTTTCAGGAACACCGTCTCGTTGATGTCCCAGCGCATGCCAACCCCGATATTGTAGGAAAACGAGGTGTCGTCGAAGGTATTGGCGTAGGCCGCGCAATAAGGGTAGTAAAAGCCGCCGCAGTAATAGCTTAGACTTTTGACGATATTTGAATCCATATAGGTCCAGCCGAGACCGGCCTGGACATAGGGCGTTATATTGCCTTCCAGGAAGTTGTACTGGACATTGACCTGACCGTCGAAGCGGCTCGCACTGTGGCTGATATTGGCCAGCTCACCGGTTTCCGGATCGATGACATCGACATCATAGTCGGGGTTATTGAAGGCCATGTCAAAGCCGAGGTTCCAGTGATTATCGAAGTTGTAATGAAAGCCCAGCCCCCAGCCCAAGCTGTTGTCGATGTCTGAATCGGTCAGGTCATCGATGTCGAGATCCTCACCGCCAACATAGTTCAGCATAAAGCTCGCCTCCCAGTGGCCGGACCGCTCGCCGGCTACCTTCACCACCGCTGCCTGACCGGCGCTCGCGGCCATTAGCGTGACCCATAGTGTGGCTATGGCACCGGTTTGTACTGGAGAGAGTTTCATGGTTGATGCTCCGTGGATGATCGATAGAGGCATTGTATGTCCTCCGGATCGGCGCTGGCAACCATGCCCCCGGGCTCCGGTTTGCGAGCCGTTTTTGCCTTAAGTCTGCCTTAAGTTTGGTCCTGTAGAGTCGGCCGTCATTGAGTTTGTTGACGGTTAGATCATGGCTTTATGGAGAGTGCATTTTGCGGCTTTTTTGCTGTTGCCGGTCGGTTTTGCAGCCCATGGTGTGCACCTGGAGAAGTCGGGCGAGGTGTCGGCACACCAGGTGAGTATGCCGCAGGACCCGCACATGTCCCTGGGGGATGCGCTGCAAGCTGCGACTGAGCGCCTCCGTCTGCGGGACTGGAGCGAACAGCGACAATCGGTGGCTGATGCGCGGGCCGACCTGGGTGACGCCTGGTTAGGTGATGCGCCGAGTATCGGTGGCAGCTGGCGCGATTATGACTGGAACAACAACAGCGACCTGTATGAAGCCGAGGTCTATTTGTCGATGCCGCTGTGGCGGCTCGGGGAGCGCAGGGCAATGCGCGCGCTGGCGGCAAAGGATGCCAGTCTGGTGCCGCTGCAGAGTCATGCCCGCCAGCTGGCGAGCGCGGCCGATGTCCGGTCTGCCTATTGGCAGTTTCTCGATAGCAGCAACCGCTACGATTTATTACAAAAGTTGCTGCAGGCCAGCGAGCGCTATGCCGCGCAGTTGCAGGCGCGCTTCGATGCGGGAGACGTGGCGCATACCGAGCTGCTGCAATCACAACAACAGGTGCTCGAATTTCGTGGTCGCTTACTCGATGCCAGGACTCTGGTGATCGATAGTTCCAGGCGCTGGCGTTTTGTTACCGGGCTGGGCACGATTCCCGCCCAGGGGCGCGAGCGGCTCGCGCCAATCGATACTATTGACGAGAAGCACCCGCTGCTGCAACTGGCGCTGGCAGAAGTCGACCTGGCCAGATCGGCACTCTCCCTCGGTCGTAAAAGTGGTAATCAGCGACCGGCAGTCTCCCTCAATCTGAAGCGCGAAAACCTGGATGACCGCTTGCCGCCGCTGGACAGCGTCGGAATTGGCTTCAACATTCCGTTGGGTCGAGGCAGGAGCCACCGGGTTGATGTGTCGCGGTCCGAGCAGCGCCTGCTCGAGGCCGAAGTCGAGCTACAGACGCTGCATCGCCAGCTGCAGGAAGATTTGCATGAAGTGCGCCACCAGGCACATGTCAACGAAGCCAACCTGGCAGACAGTGAGGCGTTGTTGGCTATTGCACAACAGGTCTACCAAAGCCAGCAACTGGCGAACCAGCAGGGGGAAACCAGCGTGATCGAGGTTCTGCGAGCGGGCCAGGCACTGGCCGAAGCGCAACAGCGCCACAGTTTGCTGACACTCACCCGGGATGCGCTGGTGTCGCAACAAAACCAGGTGCTGGGGGTATTGCCACAATGAGATACATGGTTTGCAGGATTCTTTTATTGGCCTGCCTGCTTGCCGCAGGGGCGCGGGCAGAGCAAGCCATTCAACTGGACTCTGAGCAGGTCGCGGCGTTGGCGATAGAAGTGTATCTCACCGGCAGAGTCGAGCAGCAGTTATCCGACCCGGTTATGGCGACGGTGACCCTCAGTGACCAACACCAGCGCATGCTGTCATTACCGGTATCGGGCACGCTGCAGCAGTTGCGGGTATTGCCCGGCACCAGGGTAGTGGCGGGTACGGGGCTGGGCACTATAGTCAGTCGCGAGGCGCTGGAGCTGCAGCGAGAGTATCTCGCGGCGCGCGACCAGCAGGAACGCAATCGGGCTTCCAAACAGCGTGACCAGTCGCTGTACAAGGGCGGTACCATCCCGGCCAAGCGATGGCAGCAAACCCTGGCCGAGTGGGGCCAGGGAGAGGCCCTGCTCACGGAACTTTCGAGTCAGTTGCTGGCCCTGGGCTTTAACGACGACGATCTGGAGCGGCTGCAAAAGCGGCGGGAGTTGAGCAGCGAATTGTTGCTGCGCTCGCCGATCGACGGCGTTGTGCTGCAATCCTCCACGTCACCCGGTAAGTCGTTCAGCGCCGGCGAAGCCCTGTTTCATATCGGTGATGCCGGCTACCTGTGGCTTGAGCTGAAAGCCCCGCAGGCACTGGCAAGACAGGCCGGCGTCGGAGACAAGATCTATCTCGACAGCAAGGTCATTGCCACGGTGTTGCAGGTTGGGGCGGCGGTGGATCCGGCCAGCCAGTCGGTTTTGCTCACGGCCGAGCTGGCTCCGTCCGCGGAGGGCCGCAACAACGCCAGTTTGATGCCGGGGCAGTCACTGTTGGTGCAGCTGGCGCTGCAGGCTCGCTCGGGTCTCTGGTTGCCGCGCGATAGCATCGTCAATATCGCTGGCGTCAGTCAGGTGTTCGTGCAGCGCGAAAACAGCTATGAACTGCGCCAGGTGCAGCTTTTGCCAGCGCTGGACGGCTGGGTGGCTCTATCCGGCCTGGGGGAGGGCGAGGCCGTTGTCTACAGCGGAAGCGCGGCGTTAAAAGGCATAGTCATGGGCCTTGGCGAGGCGGGTAACGATGCTGAATAGCCTTATCCAGTTCTGCCTGAGCCAGCGCCTGCTGGTTTTGCTGCTGGCGGCATTGTTACTGGGCCTGGGCTATTACAGTGTGCGCAGCCTGCCAATCGACGCTTTCCCGGATATCTCTCCCACCCAGGTCAAGCTGATTATCAAGGCACCGGGGATGACCCCCGAAGAAGTCGAATCGCAAATCACCTTTCCCGTAGAAGTGGAACTCCTGGGCATTCCACGGCAGCGCCTGTTGCGCTCGATCGCCAAGTATGCGCTGACCGATATTACGATTGATTTCGAGGAGGGCACCGACGTCTATTGGGCCCGGCAACAGGTTGCAGAGCGGCTTGCCACGGTCTGGGAAAAGCTGCCGGCCGGGGTAAGCGGCGGCCTGGCTCCCCTGAGCACGCCCCTTGGCGACATGTTTATGTTCACCGTTGAGGGCGAGGCCTACAGTTTGACCGAGCGGCGCAAATTGCTCGACTGGGTGATTCGGCCGGCCCTGCGAACCGTTGCCGGGGTAGCCGATGTCAATGCCCTCGGGGGCTTTGTTGAAACCTGGCAGGTGGTGCCCCAGCCCGCTGCCATGGTTGCCAGTGGCGTTGCACTGGAACAAATTGCAGCTGCCCTGCGGGACAATAATCGCAGTGATGGTGCCGGTCGATTCGAGGTGGGGACCGACGTGGTGCTGGTGCGACTCGATGGTCGGTATCGCGGGCCAGAAGATATCCTGGCAACGCGCATCCCGACTAACAGTGGCGCCAGTGTGCGCCTGGGTGATATCGCTGAAGTGCGCAGCGCCTCCCTCGAGCGCTATGGTTCGGTTACCCAGGATGGCGAAGCGGAGGCGGTGCAGGGCCTGATCATCGGTTTGCGTGGTGCCAACGCCAGCGACGTGGTTGCCGGGGTCAAGGCAAAATTGCAGGCTATCAGCGCCGCGCTGCCGCCGGGAGTCGAAATCCAGCCATTTTACGATCGCAGCGAACTGGTCAACCGCTCTATCGGCATGGTTACAAAGGTGCTGGTAGAAGCGATCATCCTGGTGCTGATTATCCTTTTCCTGTTCCTGGGGGAAGCGAGATCGGCACTGGTGGTAGCCTGTATCCTGCCGCTCGCAGCCATGGCCACGTTTGCCGGTATGCATCAACTGCAGATGTCCGCCAACCTGATGAGCCTTGGCGGCCTCGCCATTGCGATCGGCATTCTGGTGGATGCCGCGGTAGTGGTGGTGGAGAATATTGTCGCGCACCTGGCGCAGGGGGGCAGTAAACTGCCGGGTCTGCATCGCATCTACCGCGCGGTGAGTGACGTGGCGCTGCCGGTGGTCAGTGGCATTGCCATCATTATCGTCGTATTCCTGCCGCTGCTCTCCCTGCAGGGGCTGGAAGGCAAACTGTTTCGACCAGTGGCAAGCACCATCGTGATTGCGTTATCCGCATCGCTGTTGTTGTCGCTGACGGTTATCCCGGTCATCGCGTCATTCTTGCTGGGTAATGTCCCCCACGCACAGCCCTGGTTGCCGCGGCAGCTGGCGCACTATTACCGGCCTTTACTGAGCGGCGCGCTTGCCAAACCCGGGCCGGTATACCTGTTGGCGGTATTGCTGGCGATCTTGGCCGTGCTGGGTTTCTGGCAGGTGGGCAAAACCTTCATGCCGACCATGGACGAGGGTGACCTGATTATCCAGTTGGAGAAGCACCCGTCCATTTCACTGCAGGAGTCGACGCGGATTGATTTGCAGGTAGAAAAGCACCTGTTGGCGACGGTGCCTGAGATTTTGCGGGTGGTGGCACGAACGGGCTCGGATGAGCTGGGTATGGATCCAATGGGTCTGAATGAAACCGATCTGTTTCTGGTATTGGCCCCGCCTCAGCAGTGGGAGGTTGCCAGTAAAAGCGCATTGATCGACAAGATCCGGGGCAAGCTGAAAGTATTCCACGGTATCAATTATGGATTTACCCAGCCGATCGATATGCGAGTCGCAGAGATGCTGACGGGAAGCCGCGGTGACGTTGCGGTGAAGATTTTCGGCCAGGAGATTGCCGAAATCAATCGCCTGGCAACGGCGGTGGCCAAAGTGCTGGGCGCGGTTCCGGGCAACGAGGATGTGTTTGCCGCCCTCAACGAGGGCGTACAATATGTCGTTGTCGAGCCGAGGCGTAGCCTGGCCAACGACCTCGGTCTGTCAATGAACGATGCCGCGGCCATATTGCGCTGGCAGTTGGAAGGTAGCGTCGTCACCGAACTGATTGAAAGCCCGGCTCGGGTTCCGGTGTTGCTGCGTGCTGATGCCCAGGCTGGAGACCCGGTGCAATCCCTGGCCAATCGTATGGTATCCCTCGGCTCCGGACGGATGGTGCCGCTGGCGACAGTTGCCGATGTCAGTCTCAGCGAGGGACCGGTGTCGATACGCAGGGAGCAGGGCCAACGCTTCGGTGTCGTCAGGACCAATGTCAGCGGGCGCGATCTCGTCGGTTTCGTCGATGAGGCGCGACAATTATTGCAACAACAGGTGAATTTTCCACCGGGCTACCGTGTCGAGTGGGGTGGGGAGTTTGAAAACCAGCAGCGCGCCAGCGCCCGCCTCATGGTCATGGTACCGGTGGCACTGGGGCTCATTATGTTGCTGCTGTTTGTGACATTTGCCAGCGTGCGCCGGGCTGTGATCGTTTTTATCAATATTCCCTTCGCTATGAGTGGTGGCGTTCTGGCGCTATGGTTGTCGGGGGAGTATTTATCGGTGCCGGCAACAGTGGGCTTCATAGCCCTGCTCGGGATCGCGGTGCTCAATGGCGTGGTGCTGGTCAGCTGTTT
This sequence comes from Cellvibrionales bacterium, assembly GCA_024645065.1. Classification (GTDB taxonomy): domain Bacteria; phylum Pseudomonadota; class Gammaproteobacteria; order Pseudomonadales; family JAHEGP01; genus JAHEGP01. The sequence goes on from JAHEGP010000028.1 coordinate 9,056, forward strand.
TCGTCAGCTCGAGGCGCGTGGACTGCCACTCTCCGAAGTGGTACTGGAGGGCACGATGCGGCGTTTGCGTCCGGTATTGATGACGGCATCCATCGCTGCACTCGGGCTGGCGCCTTTTTTATTCGCCAGTGGTCCGGGAGCGGAAATCCAGAGGCCCCTGGCAATTGTCGTGATCGGGGGGCTGGTCAGTTCCACCCTGCTCACCCTGTTACTGCTGCCCGTGGTGTACCGCCGCTTTTCCCGGGAGACTGGTTATGCCTGAATCATTGCTGTGCCTGAATATCGCTACCGAGCTCGAGCAGGATATGGTTGACTGGTTGCTGGAGCGCGACGACGTGGCCGGATTTACCAGCATGGCGTGTTCTGGCCACGGCGAGCAGCACTTGCTGCAAAGTATCGCGGAGCATGTAGCGGGTAAATCCCGGCGGATCCAGATGCAGGTGAAGTTGAGCAGCGCCGTGGAGGCATCGCTACTGAATGACCTCGCTGCCGAGTTTGGCGGTGCCGACGTGATGTATTGGGTTTTACCGCTAAGCGGTTCAGGCAATCTCAATAAGTAGTGAACAATGCGAATTTTGCTGGTTGAAGACAACAGGGTGCTGGCCCAGGGTATCAAGGCCGCCCTGTTGCGCGAGGGGCACGCAGTAGATCATGCCGCCACCAGTGCGGCCGCCGAGCATATTCTGGCAGCAGAACCTTTCGATGTCATGATCCTCGACCTGGGTCTACCGGACGAGGACGGCCTGGCCTTGCTGCGGCGCCTGCGGCAGCGTGGTAATACGGTGGCGGTGCTTATTTTGACCGCCCGGGATAGCCTCGACGACAAGGTGCGGGGTCTCGACCTCGGTGGCGACGATTATCTGACCAAGCCCTTCGAGCAGCAGGAACTTTTTGCCCGCCTGCGGGTATTGGAGCGGCGCAAAACGGCGGCGGGAAGCTCGCAGTTGACTCTCGGTGCCCTGCGGATGGATCTCAATACCCACCAGCTGTATATCGATGACCAGCCGGTGACGCTGGCCCGTCGCGAGTTTGCCCTGTTGCGCGTGCTGGCCGAGCAACCTGGCCGGGTTTACTCGAGGGAGGAGTTGGAGCAGAAGCTGTACAGCCTGGATGGGGCGCTTAGCAGCAATGCCATCGAAGTCCACATCCACAATCTGCGCAAGAAGTTGCCTGAGCAGCTTATTCGCAACGTCAGGGGTGTAGGCTATTACCTGAGCGCTGAGTCATGAAATCGATGCGGCAGTTCCTGCTGATCGCACTGTTGGCCACCATTGCGCTATTGGCTTTGCTGGAAAGTATCTGGAGTCATCGCCAGGGCATGCATGAAATAGACGAGGTATTCGATGCCCAGCTGGCCCAGTATGCCAGAACGCTGCTGGGACTGGTCGACCATACCTCCGGACAAGCCAGTCTGCTCGAGCTCGAGCGCCGGCTCGCCGCCAGCGAGCGCTTCCATAGCCCCGAGCATCACCCGTATGAGGCGCAGCTGGGCTTCCAGGTTTGGTCCGATAGCGCCGAACTGCTCGGGAAATCTTCCAGTTTACCGCCGACCCAACTGGTCCCGCTGGAGGCGAGCTTCAGCGGCGCTGATGTCGACGGTCAGCCATGGCGTTTTTTTTCACTCCACGATGCCGAGCACGGGCGCTGGCTGGTGGCTGGCCAGAACAGCGCCGTTCGCAGCGAGCTTGCAGCCCGCTTTGCGTTGCATGACGTGTCCACCGCGCTGGCTCTGGCAGTGGCGCTGGGAGGGGCCGTCGTCATGATTATGCGCCTCGGCCTGGCACCGCTGGACAAGTTGGCGTGGCAGGTAGGCCAGCGTGACGCCGATGACCTGCGGCCCCTTGACGGAGCGGCCCTGCCACGGGAGTTGCAGCCGCTGGCGAGTTCGATCAACGATGCCTTTGGTCTGCTGCAGAATGCGCTCGACAGGGAGAGGCAGTTTGCCAGCGATGCCGCCCATGAGTTGCGCACACCGGTAGCGATTATTCAGACCCAGCTGGAGAACGCCCTTGCGGAGTCGGGTGAAGCGGCTGAGCCAGCCCTGCGCTCGGCGCTGGAGGCCACGCGCTCGCTGGGCCAGTTGATTGGCCAATTGCTGGAGTTGGCGCGCCTGTCACCCGCGACTCAGCGCTCGAACCATAAGCCGGTCGAGCTAACCCGTCTGGTGGCAGAGCAGGTGGCCCACCATGTTTCGGCGATTGACGCAAAGCACCTGGACGTGTCGCTTGCGGGACAAGCCGGGGTGCAGGTGCAGGGCAATCCCCGGTTGCTAGCGATACTGGTACGGAATCTGCTGGACAATGCCATTAAATATACGCCCGACGCCGGAACCGTCGACATTGTGGTCAGGTCCCGGCAGTCAATGGTTGAGTTGAGCATCTGTGACAGCGGTCCCGGCATCCCGGCACAGCTGCGCCAGCGTGCACTTCAGCGCTTCTGCCGCTTGCCGCAGCAGCAAGCCGACGCAGGAGTTTCCGGCTCGGGGCTGGGCCTCGCTCTGGTGGAGATGATTGCGCGCATGCACCGCGCAACCCTGGATCTGGGATCTGCCGAAACCGGCGGACTTGAGGTGACACTCCGGTTTCCGGGGACATCCCCGGCAGTCGATGCTGGCGACTAGAAGGCTACGCCGATGGTACCCTCTTCCCAGGGCGAATATTTTTGCATCACGGCGGCAAATAGCGGCGTCGCCAGTAACTGATCGAGCCAGCGCCCGGTAGCGGTGTAAGCGCTACTGTCGAACCAATCCCTGTCGACCATCGCAAACTGGCGTATGAAAGGCAATATCGCCATATCGGCATAACCGGGCTTACTGCCGAACAGGTATTGGTTTTGTTGCAGCTGCCACTCCAGCCTGCGCACATAGGACTCGGCCTGGGCTCGATACCAGGTCGCGGGATGTTGTGGATGGCGATCGGCATATTTGTAACGATCCAGGGCCTGCTTGAAGGGGCCGTCGCAGGTCGCGATCAGGTTCCGGGCATTGTTCCGGGCATTGTGGCCAGCACTTTCGGCTCGTAGCCAGTCCGCCGGGTCGTGCTGCCCCAGGGCCCAGAGCATGATGTCCAGGCTTTCATCAATGACCTTGCCGTTGTTCTGCAGCAGCACTGGCACGGTCGCCTTGGCAGAGGCCCGCAGCAATGAGGGCGGCTTGTTGCGCAGTGCGACCTCGCGCAGTTCTACCCTGGTACCACTGTACCTGATCGCGAGGCGCGCGCGAATGGCATAGGGGCAGCGTCGAAATGAATAGAGTACCGGGTTTGTCATTGTGAGGTCGTTTCCCGCTCCTGCAGTGGATGTCTTGACTGGCACGCGAGCCCTTGCTGGCTGCAACAGCCTCTATGATCCGATAAGCCTCCTGCAAAATCATGCCCGCGTAGCTGAAATTGCGATTGCCAAAGAGTTTTGGCTGCTACCTTTAAGTGAGGGTGTTGGCTGTGTCATGATAGTGATCAAATAACCGAACTGATTGGAGGTTTACCGTGGCTGCTCAGAACTCCTATACCAAGCTGGAACGAGAGGTGCTGCCCGCTTTGCGCGAAAAGCTCAACCATGCCGAGTCGGTTGAAGATGCCAAGAAGTTCTTTGTCCAGGAGGTGACGGTGCTCCTGCAGCAGGTATTCGAGAATGAGCTGACCATCAACTACGAGGACATTCGGCTCATGCCGGAGGCCGCGCCCTATTACGAGTTGCTGGGCGAATTGGCAGTCAATCCCGCTATCAAGCGTGAGTTCGCAGAGTCAGACCTGGATGAAATCCTCCAGCGAATCGGTCAGCAGGCCGCGCATCGCTATACGCACCTGGCAGGGAATCCGGCAAAAACCCAGTCCAAGATACGCCGTTAGCTGCGGTCCGCCCGGCGTGTTGATTCCTGATCATGTTAACAAGCCCTGCAATTCACGGATACCGAGTACCCTGTTATGAACCCTAGGCAAGCTGCAGTGGCAAAGCTTCTGGCGTGCATGGAGCAGCTCGATATCGAAGGCGCGCTGACGGTATTCAACGAGAGCGCGCTGTACCAGGATATTGCGGTGGAGCCGGAGGCCGCCTGCGGGATTGAGCAGATTCGATTCAAGCTGGAAATCGGGTTTGCGGAGCTTAGCGGAATAGCCATGCAGGTGGCTGCCCTGGATGAAGTGGCGAACAAGGTGTATGTGGAGCGTCAGCAGGTATTGCAGTTCAAGCGTGGTGAACAGGTGGAACTACCCATAGTGTCGGTATTCGAGTTCGACCTGAAGGACAAAATCCTGTTCTGGCGCGAGTATTGGGATTCCGCCACGCTTTACGAGCAACTGCCACAGTACTACCTGGATTATCTGTCTTCGTTGGGTGCCTGAGGCGGCGCCGGGATTGTCACTGTTTCGACGCCCATATCGCCAGCTTGTGACGCATCGATTTTTGCGACACCTGGTCCTCCGGAAGCGGTTGTATCACATTGTCGTGCACCAGCAGGCGATAGATATAGAGAATTTTCTCGCTGGATGAGTCGGTGGGTTCAAATTCCACCACACCCCGCGCCTCGCCATATTTTACGCCCAGCTCAATAGCCTTTTTTACCAGCTCATTTTCATTTTTAAGTTTTTTGGAGCTCATCGCCTGGTGTCGCCCTCTAAAGCCGGGTAATGCTGCCTGTGAAAAGCAGGGCCTTGGGTTGTCCGCGACGTTTGGCCGCGATGGCTGCTTGTGGCAGGGCTGGAAAGGAGCATGATCAGGGGTAGAACAAAAGCAGCAGTTTGCTTGTTGCAGCTTGTCATACTCACCTCAACGGTTGATTCCGGTGCATTAAGGCGGTTTTGGAAATGCGGCGCCATCGAGCCCACAGTGCCACAGATTGCCCCGCAATGACAGGGTGGGTTTTATGTCGGGCCGGAGAAAGACGGCACTAACAAAAGGGGTATATGACGATGAAAGCCTTGCCAGGAGGCCTATTGCCGGCGAGGGATGCCTTGCCTGCCACTCCGGGGTTTCCCGATACTTCCGTGCCCAACTGCGGATTCCGGGATGAAAGGTTCATCATCGACGTTGCGCTCCTTGAAGAAGCGGCTGTCCGGCCGTTGTCCGGCCGATGTCGACTTCGGGAAAGAAGTGTTTTATGATCCCCGTGGTTTTTGGATCGGACGTTGCGGGGTCCAGAATGGATGCTGGGTAAGGGCGGCAATTGGGAGTTTGGTGGCGTGCTGGTAAACCACCAGTGGAATGTCGCCGGGGACGATGACTTCGATACCAGCACTGCCGGCGTCCAGTATTCTTGTACTGTAGTCTGCCGAAGTCTGCCGAGGGTTTTTGTACTGCAATCTGAATGAATCCGGGCTTATCCAGGCCCAGCCAACGTTTTCCTGCAATCACGAAGCTAAAAATGGCGACGAGCGGATCTTTCTTTCGGGCTTCGGCGTAGGGAAAACAATGCTTGTGGGGAAGACGCCAGTGGAGCTGTCGCTCCCGGACCGGCACCCTATCGAGCAGCCGGACCCCTTCGGTCCCGATTGACAGGTCAGCTTCCAGATTGCGCTGTCGTGCCACTTACCTGGTGATGGCAGCGTCACAGCGCGACTGTTGTCTACTCCACGGCGAACCCGACCACGGTCTGCGCTTCCTTTGCTTACTCGGGAAATAGTTATGGCAACAACAAAAAATCTCCTCAAACAGTGCGTCCTTTGGTCCGCGTTACTTCCGATGTCGGTCGGTTCCCTTGCCGACACTCGTCCGCCTTCAGCACTCGACGCATGTATTCTTGAAGCCCTGTCAACTGCTCAAGCCTCCGTGACAGTGGGTGAAATCCGGCAGGCCTGTGCGTCAGAGGCCGCAAGCGGGAAAAATGTTGTCGTGGATCAGCCTGACAGGTCGGCAACGGTCTATGAACAGGACGCCGTTCAGATCCGTTTCGCGGAAGAAGCCGACATAGAGGAGCGACCCTTCGCGATCACGACCTACCGTCCCAATTACATCCTGTGGACCCACATGGACGAGCCCAACCAGGCGCCTTTCCAGGAACCGACGGGGATCGAAGACCCGGTGCAGAACAATGAAATGCAGTTCCAGGTGAGCATCAAGGCGCCGGTGTGGCGCGACATGTTCGGCAGTAGCATAGATACTTATATGACTTATACCGCCAGGTCCTATTGGCAGCTGTTCAACGACGATCTTTCGGCTCCATTTCGGGAAACCAATTATGAGCCCGAGATATACCTGCAAGACTTCACCGATTATGAGCTGTTTGGCGCACGTCTGGACGGCTGGGGGCTGGGTTTCAACCACCAGTCCAACGGTCGAGGTGGTCCGACTTCCCGCAGCTGGAACCGCATTCTCGGCAAGGTGATGATCGGTGCGGGCAGCGACTTAAGCTTCCTGCTGCGGGCCTGGTACAGGATACCCGAGGACGACGATGAAGATGACAACCCGGGAATGTACAAATATCTTGGCTACGGCGATATCCGCGCCGTCTGGGCCCCCAACCGCAACACCATAACGGCCATGGTGCGCCCGGGAACAAGGAACACGGGGTTTGAATTGACCTGGAGCTATCCGATCAGCAGGGTATTCCGGATCTATGCCCAGTATTACAACGGCACCGGAGAGAGTCTGATCGACTACGACTATGATATGGAGCGAATCGGCATCGGCATCGCTCTGAACGATTACCTGCAGCGAATGTGAAACAATTGCCTTTACGCTTGCGTAACGTTATAGTTAATTAAAAGCGGGCCGGGATTCCCTGGTTGCGTCCGATGCATTGAAGCAGTTGTGTAAATGCGGCGCCATCGAGCCTGCAGTGCCAAAGTGTGTCCCGCAATGACAGGGTGGATTTTATGTCGGGCCGGAGAAAGACGGCACTGACGGAAGGGGTATATGGCGATGAAAGCCTTGCCAGGAAGCCTGTTCTGGTTTGTTATTGTCGTGCATGTGCCGGCGCATGGCCAGCGTATTCCCCTCGACCAGGAGCGCGATGCCCAGGGCCAGTCTCTCGAGCAGGCGGCGGAAGATCCTACCGCCAGCCTGATGAATGTGCAGCTTGGCGATTGGTACACCAGCGGTTTTCATAATCTCTCGGGTGAAGATGCCAATACCGTAGTGTTGCGCTCAGCAGTCCCATTCAAGTGGGGTAAGCAGTCGCATATCCTTCGGCTTACCTTGCCATTGGTCACCGATAGTCCGTTTATCGACACGGGGCTATCCGATTCCACGATTTTCGACCTGATGACCTTTGACGAGGGTTGGGGCCGTTGGGGCCTGGGCGCCGTTGCCTTGTTGCCCACGGGGGGAGCCGACCGGGGAGCAGAAAAATGGGGCCTGGGGCCAGCACTGGGCTTTACCGCGCGCGGCGATGCATTTTTATGGGGGCTTTTTAACCAGAACATCTTTACCGTTGCCGGTGAGGACGATCGCGAGGATGTCAATGTCAGTGTGCTCCAGCCCATCTTCAGCGTATCGCTCGGCAACGGATGGTCTGCCGGCGTCTCCGAAATGGCCATTACCTATGACTGGGAAAATAGCGAGTGGGCCAGCCTGCCGCTGGGCGTCAAAATCGCCAGGCTAACCCGGTTTGGCAAATTACCGGTGCAGTTCAACCTGCAGTATGAATATAACTTTGCCGATGACGGCCCCGCCAATCCGAAAAATCTGTTCCGCTTTACGGTGAAATTAATTTTTCCCAGCATCTTCTAGCTCGCCCAACACCCTCTGCCCGGGTATGCGCCTGCATCAAAGGGGCAGGAAAAGCCCGATCAGGCTGCATTGTCACAATTGAACTGTGGTATCTTTTCGCTGCAGCAATCAGCCGGTGAAGGTTTGTGTGTATATGAGTTTTTACGACGACAGGATATTACCCTACTTGATTAACTGCGCCTGTGGCAACAAGGCGATAGCCGGACAGCGGCGCAAAATTGTGCCCGCTGCCGAGGGCCGGGTGCTGGAGGTTGGCATGGGGCCGGGATTAAACCTGCCCTTCTATGATGCCGGTCGGGTAGAAATGGTTTGGGGGCTGGAGCCCTGCCATGGAATGCGTGCGCTGGCCCAACCCCATATCGATGATGCGCCCTTTCCTGTGCAGTGGCTGGATTTGCCGGGTGAGGCGATCCCGCTGGAGGACAACAGCGTTGATACCGTGTTGTTGACCTACACTTTGTGTACCATTCCCGACTGGCGCAAGGCCTTGCTCGGGATGCACCGGGTTCTGAAGCCGAGTGGCAAACTCCTGTTTTGCGAGCATGGCCGGTCACCCGAGTTGGCCGTGCAGCGCTGGCAGAATCGAATCAATCCGATCTGGAAAAAGCTCGCCGGAGGCTGCAATGTCAATCGCCCGATTACCCAATGTCTCGAAACCGGCGGTTTCAGGATTGCTGAGTTGCACAACGAATATGTGGCAAAGACGCCACGTTTTGTCGGCTATCACTACCGGGGTGTTGCGACTATCGCCTGAACCCTGAAAAGCGCAGGAGGGGCTTGTATCTCTTTCGTCACGGCCCCACCTTGATAGGGTGGGCAGGCGCGCCCGGGTTCCGGGACAAGGTTGAAAACCGAGCTGAACTGCGTGTGAAAGTGCCCTGCGGGAGAAACTATGGAATTCAAGGATTATTACGACATTATGGGCGTGGCGCGGGATGCCACCCAGGATGATATCAAGCGCGCCTATCGCAAGTTGGCGCGCAAGTTTCACCCTGATGTCAGCAAAGAGGCAGATGCAGATGCGCGTTTCAAGGAGCTCGGCGAGGCCTATGAGGTTCTCAAGGATCCGGAGAAACGCGCCGCCTATGACCAACTGGGCACCAACTGGCAGCAGGGCCAGGACTTCCAGCCGCCGCCGGACTGGGATGCGGGTTTCGAATACAGCGGTGGTTTCAGTGGTGCCGATTCAGCCCGGTTCAGCGATTTCTTCGAAGCCATTTTCGGCAAGGCCGGAGGCCAGGAGCGGCCCGGCCGGCACGGTACCCAGGGACATTACCAGGCGCGGGGTGAAGATCATCACGCGCGTATCCTGATTGACCTGGAGGATGCCTTTAAAGGTGGCGAACGCGCTATCACCCTGCATGCCCCGGTGGTTGATGCCCAGGGCAGGGTGCATACCCGGGAGCGGACCCTGAATGTTCGTATTCCAGCGGGGATCAAGGCCGGTCAGCAAATTCGCCTGACCGGACAGGGCAGTCCGGGCTTTGGTGGCGGGCCTGCCGGCGATCTCTACCTCGAGGTGGAATTCAAGCCCCATTCTCGCTACCGGGTGGAAGAGCGCGATCTCTATCTCGAGTTGCCACTGGCGCCCTGGGAAGCGGCGCTTGGTGCGCGGGTCAGGGTGCCAACGCCGGGGGGAGCGGTCGAGCTCAATGTGCCCGCCGCTACCGCGGCTGGGAATAAAATGCGGCTCAAGGGCAGAGGTCTGCCCGGCAAGCCCCCGGGCGACTTGTTCGCAGTGGTCAAAATAGTTTTGCCGCCGGCCAAAACCGACGCTGACAAAGCGCTCTATCGCAAGATGGAGCAGGATATGGCGTTTAATCCGCGGGCGAAACTGGAGGCGTGATGATGGAGCGAAAATCGGAGGCCCTTGAAGGCCTGGTCGTTACCGAAACTACCCTGTTCACTGTCGATGAATTTTGCAGTGCATGTACCGTCAAGCTCGAAGTTATAGAGGCGCTGGTTGCGGAAGGTATTGTTGAGCCGGTGAGGCAGGATCACGACCAGCCGCAGTTTTCAGGTGCGAGCCTCATGCGGGCACGGACCGCGATTCGCTTGCACCGTGATATGGAAATCAATCTGGCCGGAGTGGCGCTGGCATTGGACCTTATGGATGAAATCCGGGACTTGCGGCGACGCCTGGCCCAATTGAATGTGACGGGCATCTAGGCTCGTTGCTAGTACTCTTTCAGGGTGATATTGCCGTATTCAGCGGATCGGGAAGCGGTTGAGCGCCAGGCGTGCCTCGCCGGCAATGGCGCGTCCTTACCAAAAGGCGCGTCCTTACCAAGAGGCG
>JAHEGP010000029.1 GCA_024645065.1 Cellvibrionales bacterium
TGGCCGCAGGAGGAAGATTTCGTACAGCGTGCAAGATCCGGCGAGAAACCAAATAGGCGCCCTACGCTACAATAACAGCACGCCGAAAAAGCGATTGCCGAATCGGTGAGATATGGCGGCTAGCTTCCGGCCTTGGGTTGCCGAGCGCCATCCTGCGGTAGTGGTTCACCATCCTGCAGCAGCACAGCGTTAAAACCTGCCTGACGCATCAGGAACGTGGCCAGTTCGCTGCGAGGGCCGCCTTCGGGGGTGATGTAGTAGTGCTTGGCAATGTCCAGTTGGTCGAGACGTTCACGCAAAGCAACCAGCGGGATATTGCGGCTGTTTTGCCGGTGCCCCCGGCGATACTCAGGATACAGGCGCACATCGAGGATAATATTGTGCTCACTGGGCTCGCTAAGAATACCGGCGACTTTATCTGCCCGGGTCTTGACGACCAGGGAATCGCGGATCAATCGGTTGAACGTCGCCTGGTCCACCCGCCCCAGCACACCCGCGGTTTCCATATAGATCTCGGCGTTGCGGATGGTATTGCCGACCAGTGCTTCCTCACCAAAATAGCTTCCCGGCATCAGGCTGAATTCCTTGCCCTTGTAGGGTCCGCGAGGGTCGGTCTTGACCACCGCGAGCCCTTTTTTCACGATGTAAAAATAGTCGCCATATTCGCCGGCTTTGACCACCGTGGAGCCAGCGCTGAAATTGATATCCTCTATCTGCGCCAGCAGCAGCTGGATATCCCGGGCCGATACATGATTGACCAGCGGTGAGTGCAGGAAGCCTGACATCCAATCGGCATCCAGGTTTGCGTCCTCGACCATATAGGCACTGTCGAGCTGCTCATCGGTTGCGGTGTCCAGCTTGTAGTCGGGCGGCACGGAACTGCTGTCAAGCGACTCAAATTCCGACGCCTTGAAGCGCATCACCCGGCACCTGGTGCGTGCGGTTATCTGGGCATCCGCACCCGCCATGTCCTGCAGGGGCAGGCTGGCGCGCTTGTCGTTATGCTCGATGTTGAAGCGCTCGAAGAATGACGAACGGACCTCGATGCTGCCACTCAGCAGATACTGGAGGTAATCACTCGGCTGGTTTTTACGCAGGATGGTGCCACCAGCCTCGTAGAAAACGGCTTCTGCCCTGGGCAGGATTTTTTTTGCCTGCGCTTCGGGCATTGCGTTGAATGGACTAAAAGTTACCAGCTGATCCAGCGTAAGTAAGGACATGGCATGACACCTGCAGATACTGCGAAATAAAGGCCTTTGCTAAGCATAGGTTGTTGTGCCATTGGCACTGTGACGCAGGTCTGGGTTCGCGCAGCCTTTGGCAATCGCAGGGTGAAGTGCGTCACAGCCCAGGGGCAATGGCGATGGCTGGGCTGGTAGCCAACCGCACTGGCCAGCGGCTGCGATCGAGGTTCAATCCTTGTAGGGAAGCAGGCGCCGGGCCCTGTCTGTGTAGTCCCTGACCTGGGCTGTTTCCGCAGCCAAAAAATTGGCGATGGCGGTACCAAAGCCCTCGTGTTTCAGCAGGTGGTGGGACCAGGTAGCCACCGGTGTAAAGCCTCGCTGGATTTTATGTTCGCCCTGGGCGCCCGGGTCGAAACGCTGCAGGCCGTTCTCGATACAGTACTCGATACCCTGGTAATAGCAGGCCTCGAAATGGAGGAATTCACTCTCTTTACTGCATCCCCAGTAGCGGCCAAAGAGTGTGTCATTGGAGACGAAGTTCAGCGCCCCCGCGATCCACTGCCGATCCTGCCGCGCCATCACCAGCAGGATCCCATCGCGCATGGTGCGACCGATTTCATCAAAAAATTGTTGCTTCAGGTAGCCGCCGTGGCCGCTGCGCTTGGCGTAGGTGAGCTGGTAAAAAAGGTAGAAGTGCTGCCACAGCTCCGGCGTGATCTCATCGCCGCGAAACCGGTGCAGGGTGATACCCTGTTCACGGACTCGCCTGCGCTCCTTGCGCAGGGATTTACGTTTGCGCGAGCTGAAGCGCGCCAGAAATGCCTCGAAATCCGGGTACTCGCGGTTGTGCCAGTGATATTGCACTCCCAACCGCGGCAGCAGGCCGCAGCTTTCAAGCTGCTTCACAGTGCTAGCATCCCCAAACAGCACATGCCAGCTGCTCGCTCCCAGGCGCTCGAGTTCAGCGTCGATGGCAGCGCACACAATCCGGTAACTGTCGGTTGGTGCCCTGGGGCTCAGCGCCAGGCGTGGCCCGCTGGATGGGGTGAAGGGAATGGCGCTCAGCAATTTCGGGTAATAGCGCAAGCCTTGTCGCTGGTAGGCATCGGCCCAGCTCCAGTCGAACACATACTCGCCATAGGAATGCAGCTTGATGTACAGCGGCATAACGCCTACCAATTCGTCGTTTAAAGACAGCAGGGCATGGTGGGGAAGCCATCCGCTATTGCCACCAACGCTGGCGCTGTGCTCCAGCGCAGCAAGGAAGCGATGCTGCAGAAACGGATAGTCGCTACCGGCAATACTGTCCCATTGCTGCGGGGAACAGTCATCGATAGTGGCGATAAATCGGATATCCATTGGCGGGATCGAATCAGCGCAGCAGGTAGTCGAGGGCGATGGCAACGAAAACGACCGCTCCCACCCGGTTGTTATTGAGAAAGGCCTTGAAACAATCGGGTCGCTCGCGCTTGCGTATCAGGTATTGCTGGTGCCCGAAGAGCAGGGCCGCCCCGGCCAGGCCCAGATAGTAAACCATGCCGAGTCCGAATTGGCGCCCGGTTAATACCAGCAGTGCAATGACGACGACCTGCAGGCCGGCGGTAATGGCTCGTTCATGCTCGCCAAATAGAATGGCGGTAGACTTGACCCCGATCAACACATCGTCTTCCCGATCCACCATGGCGTAGAAGGTGTCGTAGGCCACGGTCCAGGTCAGGTTGGCAAAATAAACCAGCCACAGCGCCGCAGGCAGCTGATTGCGTTCGGCGGCGAACGCCATCGGGATAGACCAGGAGAAAGCGGCGCCCAGGGCGAGCTGCGGCAGGTGGGTGTAGCGCTTCATAAAGGGGTACATCGACGCCAGGATGAGCGCGACGAAGGACAGCTTGATGGTTAGCGGGTTGGTCAATAATACCAGGCCGAAGGCGGCCAGGCTGAGCAGCGCGAACAGCCCCAGCGCTTCGCGCTCGCTGACCCTGCCCGTCGCCATAGGGCGTTCTCGAGTGCGCTCCACATAGGGGTCGAAATGGCGGTCTGCATAGTCATTGATCACACAGCCAGCTGAGCGCATCAACAGGGTGCCAAGCGAAAAAATGACAACCAACGGCCAATGCGGCGCACCGTCACTTGCAAGCCACAAGGCCCACAGCACCGGCCAAAGCAGCAAATAGGTTCCGACGGGGCGGTCGAGCCGCATCAAGCGCGCATAGTGGGGTAGTTGCAGGCGCAGCCGCGCCATGGTGTCACTGCTGTTGAGTAGCTTGTTCATCGCCTGTAAACCTGGCAGCGTGGGGCCAGGTTATCGCATCATTGGGTACTAGCGGGAATGCAACCGGACAGCGAAACACTGCCGGCGGCCTCAAAAGCGCCCTATCATAGGCCATGGCTGGAAAGCGGGCAAAAATATCTCGCAAACCAGCAGCGCCCGGCGGTTGACGACAAACCGTGAACGCCGACCCCAGAGTGAAGCCTGCTGCTGTAACTCTGCAGTGACCAGGCTGTTCCCCGCTGGCAGCAAGGCGATTGCGAAAGGGTCCCGCTGCATATTGGGGACTTTGAAAAGCCAGGAGCCCAGCGAGCGATTGCCCAGTGAACGAAGGGGTTTGTTGGCGCCAATAATGGTACTTGCCGGGATTACAGAGCGCGCATAGACCCAGGGCTGGCCGCGCACCAGGAGCAGTGTTTCGCGTAGCAGCGCCCGTTCGCGACTGTCCATGTCCAGTGCCATGCGCTCGTCAGCAAACGGCAAACCCCAGCAGTTGCGTTGCAATTGCACCCTGAAGTCGCCGGCACCGGCCCGAACGAGGTGTTCTGTGAGGGAGGTTTCGTCCAGCAGCCAGGGTTTGACCCGTGCCGGAATCCGCGCTGCTACCTGGCGATAGTCGCGCCAGCGCGCCAGTCCGGACTGGTACTCCCAAGTGCATTGATCGTAGAATACGCGCTGTTTCATAGTGAGGTAGCTAAGTAACCCTGTGCTGCCTGCCGGGTTCAGCTGGCGGGCGGCAGAATGCGGTAATTTTTGCCAACATGCAAGCCGCTACCGGTTCAGGATTGATTACACCAAGCCCCTGCCTGCGGGCTTTATCTGTGCAGGGCTGGCGGGAGATGCACGATGGCACGATGGGAATGTATAGTTTGTGGCTGGATATACGACGAAGCAAAGGGCGATCCTGAAAACGGCGTTCCCGCCGGCACTCCCTGGGCTGATGTTCCCGGCGACTGGCTCTGTCCCGACTGCGGGGTCGGCAAGGAAGATTTCAGCCTGCTTCCAGAGCCTGAAGCCGAGTCGGTGCCACATCATGATGAGGCATCGAATGGCGTTGACCTCGCCAAGGCACCGTTGGTAGTGATTGGCAGTGGCCTGGCCGGCTATGGGGTGGTTAAGGAGTTTCGCAAACACGATAGCGAGACCCCCTTGATTGTCATTACCGCAGATGATGGGCGCTCCTACTCCAAGCCGATGCTGTCGACCGGGTTTACCAAAAAACACAGCGCCGACGATCTGGCGCAGCTTGATCCCGGGTCTTTGGGCAAGCAATTCAGTGCCAGCGTCTGGACCATGACCCGGGTCAGGAATATTGATACCAGCCGTCAGTTGATCAAGCTGGGTGACACCGAAACGGTCGTTCACTATAGCAAGCTGGTCCTCGCGCTCGGTGCCGATACCATTACCCCACCCATCGACGGCGATGCCCAGGACCATGTGTATGCAATAAATGACCTGCTGGACTATGCCGATTTTCGTCGTGCGCTGGAGCGTAACAAGGCGAAAAAAGTGATATTGATTGGCGCTGGCCTGATCGGCTGTGAGTTTGCCAATGACCTGATCAATGGTGGTTTCCAGGTCGAGGCTGTCGACCCCCTGGGTTACTGTTTGCCTGGCCTGTTGCCCGAGAGCGCAGGCGTGGCGGTGCAGCGAGCTCTGGAGCAACAGGGAGCCCGCTTTCATTTCGGCTCTTTGGTCACTGCGGTGAATCGAAAGCCACAGGGCGACGGTGTTGTGGTAGCGCTCAACAACGGCGAGTCCCTGCAAGCCGATATGGTGGTATCCGCGGTGGGAGTCAGGCCGAGAACAGCTCTCGCCAAGGCTGCGGGCATTGCCTGTAACCGGGGTATTATCACTAACCGCTTGTTGGAAACCAGTGCTCCAGGCGTCTATGCGCTGGGTGATTGCGCCGAGGTGGAGGGACATGTACTGGTTTATGTGGCACCCCTGGTGGCGGCCGCCCGTGCCCTCGGGCAAACCCTGGCGGGTAAACCGACGCCGGTGGTGTATCCTGCCATGCCGGTCACCATTAAAACCCCATTCTGTCCGGTGGTGGTGAGCCCCCCCGCCGACGGCGCCGAGGGCAGTTGGCAGATACAGCAGGACGACAATAATGTCGTGGCCGAATTTCGCGCGCCGGGGGGTGAGCTGCTGGGGTTTGCACTGACGGGCGAGGGTATCAAGCAGAAACTGCGCCTGCAGAAAGAATTGCCGTCGATACTGGCGTGAAGCAATCCCGCTTAGAGCAACACCGTCCAATTACGAGGCCTTTCGGAAAATGATCAGGAAACTCCATTGGCAAATCCTGATCGCTATACTGGTGGGCGCCCTGGTCGGCGTCAGCAGTGGCCAGGATGCCCAACTGCTTGGCATTCGCTTCTATGACGTCTTCAGCTTTATCGGGGAGTTGTTCCTCAATGCATTGAAGATGATCATTGTGCCGCTCATCTCGGCTTCCATCATTACCGGGGCGAGCAATCTCGGCGGTTCCAACCTGGGCCGGCTGGGTGGTAAAACCATGGCCTTCTACCTGTTTTCCAGCACTGCGGCGATCCTTATCGGCTTGCTGCTGGTGAACGCCCTGAGTCCAGGCCTGGTAGACGGCAAGCCGCTGATGAGCGTTCTTGAGCTCGACGTCGCCAACGATTCCGCGGCCGTTGCCGAGCGCATTGAAGGCCGCGGCGGCAGTGATATCGTAGATGTGTTTATTCGCATGGTACCCCCCAATGTGGTAGCTGCCGCGGCAGACGGGCAGATGTTGGGACTGATATTTTTCAGTCTGCTGTTCGGTGCAATGATCCAGCGTGTCGAAGACCCCTACCGCACCAGCCTGGTCAATTTCTGGCAGGGCGTGTTCAGGGTGATGATGGAGATGACCATGCTGGTGATGCGCTTTGCGCCGCTTGGGGTATTCGGCCTGGTGGCCAAGACCATGGCGGTCACCGGCTTTGATGTCATGCTGCCACTGGCCTGGTTTTTCGCCACGGTAGTGCTGGCCCTGGGATTGCACGCCCTGGTGTTGCTGCCCCTGGTGTTGTTGGCGGCAGGGCGGATTAATCCGCTGTGGCATTTTCAGGTCATGGGTCCGGCACTGCTGACCGCCTTCTCCACTGCCTCGAGTTCCGCTACCTTGCCGCTGACGATCGAGTCCGTCGAGAAGGGAGCCGGGGTGTCACAGCGCACCAGCAGCTTCGTTTTGCCCCTGGGAGCCACCGTGAATATGGATGGCACGGCGCTGTACGAATGTGTTGCCGCCATCTTTCTGGCCCAGGCCTACGGTGTCGATCTCAGCTTTGCCCAGCAGTTCATGATTGTGGTGATCGCGCTGCTGACTTCCATCGGGGTGGCGGGTATACCGGCGGCCAGTCTGGTGGCGATCTCGATTATTCTGGCAGCAGTGGGCGTGCCCCTCGAGGGTATTGGCCTGCTGATGGTCACCGATCGCATCCTCGATATGTTGCGCACCGCGGTCAATGTGTTCAGTGACTCCTGTTGTGCCGTCGTGGTTGCCAGTAGCGAGGGCGAGAAGCTGCTGTATCCGGGTCTGAAAGAGCTGGAAAGCCGTGATTAGACCTGCCACTCATCGTCAATTGTCGGGTCAAAGCCTGGGGGCCGGTATCCTGGCGGCTATATTGTGGCTTTGGTCCTGCCAGACTCTTGCGCAGTCGCCGGAGCAGGAGGTGCAGCAGGTACTGCGAAGCCTTGGCTTACAGCGTTTTTTTGCCAATATCGAGGGATTGGCCGAGCAGGAACTCCGCCGCCATCCAGGCGCAAGGGATCAGGCTGGAGCGAAGCAAGCTGTCGAGCCGGCCTGGGTTGCAGCGGATTTACAGTCCAGGGTGGAGGTTTTGCTGCTGCAACAATACGATCCGCGAGTCTACCGCAATGCGATAGCCCTTTTCTCACGACGGGAAATAGTGCCAATTGTCCAATCTTGCCACGGTGAGGGCTTGGAGGACTATTCTTCTCAGCTCTCGGATTACCAACAACAGCTGCAGCGCCAACCGGTGCGACCGAAACGGGCCAATTTGGCCCGGCAGCTCGACGCTGCTGCGCGCACCTCGAAGCTGGCTGCTCAGTTACACAGCCGGGTTGAACAGCGGATCTATCTTGCTTCTGATGGCGCCGATGCCCCTGCCATTCGCTGGCAGGAAGTTCTGGCAGAGCGCGAAGCGGTGCTGCAACAGGCAGCGGAAACCTGGTATTTGTATTGCGGCCGCTATTTCAGCGATGAACTGTTGCAGTCAATGGTTGACAGTTATCGACAACCCGCCGTGCAGCAGTTGCTGGATCAGTACCAGGCAGCACTGGACAAGGTCTTGCCTCCCGCCATTGTCGATCAGGTCATGCCGGTAAACTAATTGGCGGGACCAGAGCTCGTCAGATGCCGGCATAGATGTCCCCCTGTGGTATCCAGCGTTGCACCAGGGGTTCGACCCGCTCGGGATAATGCTCGACAATCCTTGCCGCCAGTCGGCGAACCTCGTCGATCAGCGACTGGTCGCGCAGTAAATCGGCAATTCGGAACGCCATCATGCCTGTTTGCCGGGTTCCCAGCACTTCGCCGGGGCCGCGAAGCTCAAGGTCACGCTCGGCGATGAAAAACCCGTCGTTGCTTTGGCGCATGGCCTGAAGCCGAGACTTGCCGGTTTGCGATAGCGGCCCCTGGTACAGCAACACACAGTGGCTTTGTTTGCGACCGCGGCCCACCCTGCCCCTGAGCTGGTGCAGTTGTGCCAGGCCCAGGCGCTCCGGGTTCTCGATGATCATCAGGCTGGCATTCGGGACATCGACGCCGACTTCGATCACGGTCGTCGCCACCAACAGGTCGATCTCACCCCGCTTGAAGGCGCTCATCGCCGCTGCCTTTTCCGCCGGCTTTTGCCGGCCGTGCACCAGGCCGATGTTGATATCCTGCAACACTTGCTGCAGCGCTTCGGCTGTGGCTTCCGCGGCCTGGGCCTGCAGCATTTCCGACTCTTCGACCAGGGTGCAGACCCAATACGCCTGTTGGCCTTCGGTGCAGGCTGAATGCACCCGCTGTAACACCTGCTGGCGCCTGTTATTCTCTATCGCCACTGTGGTCACTGGAGAGCGGCCCGGGGGCAGTTCATCGATTACCGAGCAATCGAGGTCGGCGTAGGCTGTCATGGCAAGGGTGCGAGGAATGGGAGTCGCGGTCATGACCAGTTGATGCGGAACCCTGCCCGTTTCCGACTTTTGCTGCAGCAGAAGGCGTTGATGCACGCCAAAACGGTGCTGCTCATCGACAATATTGAGACCGAGGCGGGCGAACCTGACTTGCTGCTGAAACAGAGCGTGGGTGCCGATGACGATGTGTGCGCTACCAGCGGCGATTTGCTGCAGCTGCTCCGTGCGGGCACTGCCCTTGAGGCGCCCCACCAGCCAGGCGATTTGATAGCCGAGGGGTTCGAACCATTGGCGAAAACTATTCAGGTGCTGCTCAGCCAGTATCTCGGTTGGCGCCATTAGCGCCACCTGGTAACCGGCGCTGACTCCCTGCAGCGCGGCGAGGGCGGCAACCACCGTCTTGCCCGAGCCGACATCGCCCTGTACCAGCCGCATCATGGGCACGGGACAGGTTAAATCTTTACTGATCTCAGTGCTAACTCGCTGTTGGGCTCGGGTAAGCTCGAACCCAAGTCCGGCCAGAAAATTGGCACGGGCGCCGGCATTGACAGGCATCACTGCTGACCGTTGGCGACGAGTTTGCCGGCGCAGTTGCAACAGCCCAAGGTGGTGCGCGATCAGTTCCTCCAGCGCCAGGCGTTGCTGCGCCGGATGCTGGCCCGCAGTCAGCAAGGCCAGATCTGCATTTGCCGGGGGCTGGTGCAGGTAGCGCAGGGCAGCAGCAAGCTCCCATGCGGTCGCCTGCGCTGGCAACAGTTCTACCGGCGGGTGATTTTGCATCAGCTTGAGGGCCTGGGCCGTCAGCTTGCGCCAGCTGGCCTGGTGCAGGCCCTCGGTGCTGGGGTAACACGGGGTCAAAGTGGCGGCGAGTCCGGACATGGCGGGGCTGGTAGCCTGGTATTCCGGGTGAACCAGTTCGAGCCCGGATGGGCCGCGCCGCACCTCTCCATAGCACCGCAGGCGAACTCCACTGGCGAGTTGCTGTTTTTGCTGCAGGCTGAAATGAAAGAAGCGCAGGGTTATGAGGCCACTGCCATCCTCCAGCCGGCACACCAGGCTGCGGCGGCGACCGTACACCACGTCCGCGGCCCGAACCTCTCCCTCGATCACGGCGTCGCGACCTGGCTGGAGTCCGGCGATCGGCGTTATCCTGGTGCGATCCTGGTAGCGCAACGGCAAGTGAAACAGGATATCCTGAACACTCTCTAGCCCAAGTTTGCGCAGTTTGCTCTCAAGTTTAGGTCCGACTCCCCTGAGACTTGAAAGCGCCAGGGTGTTCAGTGCAGCGGTGCTCATCGGGCCTCACGGCCCTCGAGTATGCAAACAGCTCGCTCGACGATACTGTGGCCAGTGGAAGTTGGCCAAACCCGGGAGCGCGATCGCTCAAACAGGACAATGCCGAGTTCGTCTTCAAGCTTTTTGATCGCGACGCTCAGGCTCGGTTGGCTGGCATGGCAGACTTGGGCTGCGCGGCCAAAGTGCCCGGTATTGGACAGTGCCCCAATATACCGCAGCTCGGTCAGGGTCATCGGACCAGCAACCCGAGTCGCCCATTGACATGGTTCAGAACCAGGTAGCTGGCGCCAAGGCAGGCACCGCCAAAAATCAGGATGTTGGAGCTGGCCGAGGCAAACGCGTAGTCTGGATGATCAAAAAACAGGAAGTGCAGGATGCCATGGAGCACCAGGAAGGCGCTGATTCCCCACATGGTTCGCCGTTGCAAGGCTGTGTTCCGGCTGGCGATCAGTGCCACCAGCACCGCGAACAAAGGGATATGCGCATACAGAAACACTAATCTTCCAATACCGTCCGGAAGATTCGATAGCAGGGGCAGGACACGCCATTCATGATTCAGCATGGCGTCCAGCTCGTGGGTAAAAAGCGTCGCCAGTCCGAGATAGAAGGCACTGCTTTGTGTCTTTGCAAGGCTGAAATTGATTGACACTGCAACCCCTGTGGGCAATTGGTGCGGGTAATGTCCGGAGCACGTTTTTATAGCATGTTAGTGCCGATCAATACCAATTCAGGTCGCCACTGCCGGTCCATTCATGCACAGGCTGGTGCGCAGCAACACGCTGGCTGGAGGTTTCCAGTGCGGGCAAGGCGTTGTGGCTGGTAAACTCTACGCGGAGCAGCGCTAGTACTCTTTCAGGGTGATATTGCCGTATTCAGCGGATCGGGAAGCGGTTGAGCGCCAGGCGTGCCTCGCCGGCAATGGCGCGTCCTTACCAAGAGGCGCGTCCTTACCAAGAGGCGCAACAACGCGGGCGACCGCTTCCCGGTCCGCCCGGAGGGAGCTTACCAGATGCTCCAATCCATCGTTGCAGCCTTTGAAAAGGGCGCGCCATTTCCTGCAGGCTACGCCTTGACTTGAATCATCTGGTAAGCTCTGCATGCGACAATATCACCCTGAAAGAGTACTAGTGCAGGGCAGGATGATGGCAACGGGACCGGTATTAATTGTTGGCTGTGGCGATGTGGGCATCGCTACCGCCAGGTTGTTGGTACAAAGTGGCTATACCGTGGTTGGCTTGCGGCGCCATACAGCCGCATTGCCGGGGTTTATCGAGCCGCTGGCAGCGGATATAAGCCAACCTGCCAGCCTCCAGCCACTGCAACAGCGTCAGTTCAGTTGGGTGTTGGTGACAAGCTCTGCAGGTGAGTTTTCGGAACAGCGCTATCGTGCTGTTTACATTGATGGCTTGCGCAATGTCCTGGCAAGCCTGCGGCAGCACCCGCCAAAACACCTGCTGCTGGCTTCCAGCACCTCGGTATATCACCAGCAGGATGGTGGTTGGGTGGACGAAATGTCCGCGACCATACCGGATAATTTTGCGGGTCGCTGCCAACTCGAGGCGGAAGCACTGGCGATCGGTAGCGATATTCCGGCCACGGTGGTGCGCTTCGCCGGCATCTACGGGCCCGGCCGGCTGCGGCTGCTCAGCCGATTGCGCCAGGGCTATATTGTGGCAGCCGATAACCTGAACTACTCCAACCGGATTCACCGCCGCGACTGCGCCGGCATTCTGGCGCATTTGATTGCTTTGCGCCAGGGCGGGGCGACCCTCGAGCGTCACTACCTTGCGGTCGATTGTGCGCCGACCCCCCTGCGCGAGGTTTGCGAGTGGCTCGCTCAGAGCATGGGCCTGGATCCGGAAAACATGCAGCAGGACCGATCGCCACTGCGCGGCGGCAACAAGCGTTGCAGTAACCGGCGCTTATTGCGAAGCGGCTATCGCTTCGTTTACCCGGACTACCGGGCAGGCTTCGGCGCGATTCTCCAGGGAGGGGCTGTTAACCCAGCACCATGATGGCTTCTATTTCTATCATTGCGTCCCGTGGCAGGGAAGCCACTCCGACACAGGCACGGGCCGGATAGGGCTGATCAAAGTACTCGGCCATTACTTCGTTGACCTTGGCAAAGTGGGTGAGGTCCGTCATCGAAATATTGATTTTGACCATATCGGCCAGGCTGCCACCGGCGGCCTTGGCTACCGCGCCGAGATTATCGAACACCTGCCTGGTCTGCCCCTCGATGTTATCGGCGGCAACTTCCATGGTATCGGGGTCGAGGGGAATCTGGCCGGACAGCCAAACGGTGTTGCCGGCCCTGATGGCCTGGGAGTAGGTGCCAATTGCCGCCGGTGCGGCATCACTGTGCAGGGCTTTTTTGCTCACGTTTTGAACCTCGTTGATATCTGGGACGGTCGACTTTACTGACCCCGGTAACAGAACGAATCCGGCGCATGATCCGAGCCAGGTGAACCCGGCTTGACACCGACAACACCAGGGTCACCGAGCTGTAGCTGGGGTCTTCTTCATTGCTGGAGATGTGCTCAATGTTGGATTCCATGGCATGGATCTGGTTCGCGATGGTAGCAAATATGCCACGCTTGTTTTGCAGCACGACGCGAATTTCGACGTCGAATTCGCCCTGCACCTCTTCAGCCCATTTCAGCTCGACACATTTTTGCTTGTTGCTGCGGATGTCTGCAATGTTGTTGCAGTTATGGCGGTGTACAACCAGCCCGCGTCCTGCGCTGATATGCCCGATAATGGGGTCTCCGGGGATCGGTCTACAACAGCGTGCAAAATTGACCATCACACCCTCGGTACCGGCAATCACCAGAGGGTTTGACTGGGTTTGGACCTCCCCGTCGGCTTCTCTTTCGCCTTCCAGTAAAGCACGGGCGGTAAGGAATGCCACCCGATTGCCAAGCCCTATCTCTTCCATGACCTGGTCGAGCGTCGCCTGGCCACTGTGCTTGAGGAAGGCTTTTATCTGGCGCCTTTTCAGGCGATCGAGACTGCTGTTGAGGCTGCGCAGCGCCTTGTCCAGCAGCTCGCGCCCGAGCTCCAGTGATTCAGCCTGGTGCTGGTGTTTGAGGTAGTGGCGTATGTGCGAGCGTGCTTTACCGGTGACCACAAAGTTGAGCCAGGCGGGATTGGGCTTGGCGCTCGGCGAGGTGATAATCTCGATGGTTTGGCCGCTTTGCAGGGGTTCCGAGAGCGGCGCGAGATGCCGGTTGATGCGACATGCTGAACAGTGGTGACCGAGATCGGTGTGCACGGCATAAGCGAAATCGACGGCGGTTGCCCCGCTTTGCAGGGCAAGTATTTCTCCCTTGGGGGTGAACACGTAAACATCGTCGGGGAACAGGTCGATCTTGACATGTTCGATAAACTCGAGCGAATTCCCGGCCCGTTCCTGCAGGTCCAGCAATCCCTTGACCCATTGGCGAGCCATTAAATGGGAGCTTTGCACCGGCTCTTCGTTGACGGTTTTATAGAGCCAATGCGCGGCGATTCCGTTATTGGCCATCTCTTCCATTTCATGGGTGCGGATCTGAACCTCGATATGCACGCCGTGCATACCGATTACCACGGTATGCAGCGATTGGTATCCGTTGGACTTGGGTATGGCGATGTAGTCCTTGAATTGGCCGGGCACCGGCTTGTACATACTGTGGATCATGCCCAGCACCCGATAGCAGCTGTCGACCGAATCGACGACGATGCGCACTGCAAAAACGTCCATGATCTCAGCGAACGACTTCCTTTTCTGGCGCATCTTCTGGTAAATGCCAAAAAGATGTTTTTCCCGCCCCAATACGGTTGCCGGCTGGTTTTCGTTAGCCAGGCGTTCCATGATCGAGTGTTTGATCCTGTCGACCACCTCCTTGCGATTGCCACGAGCGGCGCGCACGGCTGCCTGTATGCGGCGCGAGCGCATTGGGTGCAGCGCGGCAAAGCCCAGCTCCTCGAACTCCAGCCGCACACTGTTCATTCCCAGGCGGTTAGCGATAGGAGCATAAATATCCAGAGTTTCCCGCGCTATGCGGCGCCGTTTTTCAGGACGCAGTACACCCAGCGTACGCATGTTGTGGAGGCGATCGGCCAGCTTTACCAGAATTACCCGTATGTCCCGCGCCATGGCCAGCGCCATTTTCTGGAAGTTTTCTGCCTGAGCCTCGGCTTTGGATTGAAATTCGATCTGGGTCAATTTGCTGACGCCATCGACCAGCTCTGCAACAGTGGGGGTGAACTGCTCGGCCAGTGCGCGCTTGCCTATCCCGGTATCTTCGATGACATCGTGCAGCAGGGCGGCCACCAGACTTTGATGATCCATCCGCATATCGGCAAGGATGCAGGCCACGGCCAGGGGATGGGTGACATAGGGCTCGCCGCTGCGCCGCAATTGCCCGTCGTGGGCTTGCTCGGCATAGTAATAGGCGCGCCGCACCACGTCTATTTGCTGGGGTGGCAAGTAGACGCTCAGTGTTTCAGCAAGGGACTCTATGTTTTGCACCGCCAAACCCCGGATAACAGCTCTTTGCTCGCCTGAAAAGCATCGGGACAAGTCGTAATCTTATGGCGCCACCGCCAGCGGTGGTGGTGAGCTCTGGCCGGTGCGCGTTAATCGTCTTCCGGCTCGGGCATAATGACGATAGGAATTTCTTCCTCTACCTGCTCGATAAAATCGCTCTCCACCTCTTCGAGAAGACGCTGGGTGACCAGACCTTCCGCGATTTCCCTCAATGCCAGTACGGTGGGTTTGTCAGAATCGATTTGTACCATGGGTTCCTTGCCATAGACGCCGATCTGGCGGGCACGTTTGGCGGCCACCATCACCAGGCTAAAGCGGTTATCCACGTGTTCGAGACAGTCTTCTACAGTAATTCGGGCCATAAAGAATCAACACCTATGCTGGAAATTACGCCAGAGTATTTACCCTGAGTTTGGCAAAGCCTCTAATAGTAACAAATAGGAACAATTGCGAAAAGCGCTTTAAGGCCCTCGTCAGGCCAGCAATTCGCTGATCAATTGCCTGAAGCGCTGTGACTGGCGAGCCAGCTTGAGACGATGGGCGCTGAATATGGACGCCAGCTCATCGAGGGCGGTGTCGAATTCATCGTTGATCACCAGATAGTCGGCCTCGGCATAGTGAGACATTTCACTCTGGGCCTGCGCCATGCGCGCGGCGATGATGGTCTCATCATCCTGGCCCCGCCCTCTCAGGCGAGTCGCCAGGGTCTGCCGCGAAGGGGGAAGGATAAATATTGCGATTGTGCCTGGCATCAGCTTTCGCACTTGCTGCGCACCCTGCCAGTCAATTTCCAGAATGACGTCAGTGCCGGACTGCAGTGTTCGCTCTACCCATTCCTGGGCTGTGCCGTACCAGTTACCGAATACCCGGGCATGCTCCAGGAAGCCGCCAGTCGCCATGAGATCCTGGAACTGCTGCTCACTCACGAAATGATAATTGATGCCGCACTGCTCGCCACTGCGCCTTGGTCGGGTAGTGTGAGACACTGATACTTTTACCCGAGGGTCGCGCTGTAACAGGGCGGCAACCAGGCTGGTTTTGCCCGCGCCAGAGGGCGCCGATATGGTGTAAAGAGTGGCGCGAGACGCGCTTGTGGCAGGATTGTGGTTCAAGGTAGCAATCAACTCGTGGGATGGTGTCTGGCGAAAAGACTCTCACTCTGGAATGGGCGAACCGGGCTCGCCATTCCCGATGTTGCCTAGTTTACTACAGATTGGGGTTTCCGCTTGCCCGCTGCCCCGGTGATTTTACTTCGTGGCCCAGGCCTGCGCTCGCCGCGTTGTATCCTGCTCACCCAAATCCCCCGGGCTGCCAGCCTGGAGCTTATCGCTGTTTGAACCTGGCTTCCGCAGCCGAACACTGCAATAGCCGGTAAGAAATTGATATCTTTACGAAAAGATGCGGATTCCAGCTTGAAAGGGGCAATCGTAACAGTGGCAAGAACATTGCCACGGGGCCTTACGACTCCGATGGATCGTGGGCTGAAAGGGCATCACGGATTTGCCTGGAGTGTTGCTTGAAATCCAGGTCAGGCTTTCTATTGTGCTCGCGTGATTGCAGATACGCTGAGCGCCAGTCGTTTGGGGACACGCCCGACCAGCGTCTATATGCGCGGCAGAAAGATGAGGTTTCCGCGTAATCCAGAGCGTCTGCAATTTGCGAAATCTGCATCGCGCTGCTGGCGAGCAATTCCCGCGCCATCTCGTAGCGAACGCTATCCAGCTCCCGGCGAAAGGTGGTTTTGGCTGTCGACAGGTAGCGGTTGAGTGTCCGCTCATGCATCCCCAATTGTCTGGCAACAACTGTCGCAGAGCAATGACCACTGGCAAAAGAGCGATGAAGTAATAATCGCAGGTCGTCCACGATAGTAGTCAATTGTCGGGTTTGGGCCTCCAGCGCTTGCTTTTCAAGATAGCGATACAAAAGCGGGTCTGATCCAGCGATGGGCTGGTCCAGCCAGTGGGCCCTGAATACCATGGCATTATGGCCCTGATTAAAGCGCTCTCGCGAACTGAAAGCACTGTGATAGGGCTCGATATTGGGCGGGGTCCGGCGCATCAGCATCACCGTGATCGGCAGCCACTGCTCACCACATAAGCCCCGCATGACTTTCCAGAGGTAAGTCATCGCGAGGTCGTATATCTGCTCCTGGGCGCTGGCTTCGGGAAGAATAATGTCGTAACCCAGCTGTACCACGCCAGCATCGATGTCCATCGTGGCGATGCCACCCCGGTCATGCAGGTCGAGAAAGCGCACCAGGGCTTGCAGGGCAACGCCGACAGTGGGTGCACACTGGAGCATGAATCCAACAATACCCAATGACGATATGGACGCGCGCTCGCCCAGCAACAGGCCAAGGTGATCGCAGCCCGTGGCAGCGGTGCACCGGGATACCAGCCTGCTGGAGAGAATAAACGGCATCTCGTAATCGGGGTCTGCGAAGCGGGTGTAATCGACGCCCAGACTGGCAAATAAAGGCTCCGGGTCACAACCCAAATCCCTGACCAGCCCTGGCAAGCAGGTGACAGGCCCTACCCGCACAAAGGTGCTTGGCAGATGATGCAAGGCGGTACTATGTGTCGAAGAGTAGAACAAATCAGTTTTGACCATAACGCCGACGCCTCACTGTCCGAAACTATCGGTAATTCGTCTCTTTCGGGCAAGACTTATACCAAAGGAGTTGCTCCAATGGTAACCCATTAGGCTAAAGCCGGGTATCGGTGGCCCGAGGTGGGCGCCCGCTGCAGCGCGGGACTCGCTTGGGCATTACAACGCACTCTGAAAATGAACCAGGAGATAACATGCGCGGCTTATCGCAGGTCTGTTTGCTGTTGCTGGGTATCCTGTCGACTGCCCTGGTGTCGGCGCAGCAAACCGATGCCAGGGCAATGCTCAAGGCAATGTCCGACTATGTCGGTAGCCAGCAGTCGCTTCAGTTAAGTTTCGACAGCTCTATAGAGGTTATCACGCCACAGCTGGAAAAAATCCAGTTTACCAACTCCGGATCGGTGTTGCTGCGCCGGCCCGATAAGCTGCGTGCCCATCGGCTGGGCGGCTACTCCGATGTCGCCATGGTCTTCAATGGAAAAATGGTCAAGATGTATGGCGCGCATACGAAAGCCTACGCCGAGCTTGAAGCGCCGGGCAGTGTGGACCATTTGATCCACGCACTGCGTGCCGGCCACGGTGTAGCGCTGCCCGGCGCTGACCTGTTGTTGTCGAACTCTGCGGAGGTACTGCTGGCAGATGTACAGGAGGCGAGGTACATAGGCCGCGGAGTTATCGATGGTGTCGAGTGCGAACATCTGGCGTTTCGCAATTTTGACACGGATTGGCAGCTGTGGCTGGAAACGGGAGATCGACCCGCCCCGCGCAAATTGGTGATCACCAGTAAGACCATTAATAGTGCGCCCCAATACACGGTTCTAATCAAGGAGTGGAAGGCCGGGGTGGCGACGAAAGGCGCTGATTTCGAATTCTCACCACCAGCGGGAGCAAGGCAGATCGACGCCAATGCACTGATAGAATTTGACGAACTACCGGAGGGTGCCGAGCGGTGAGAGAGCGCATGATTCGCTGGAGCGGTAAATACCTTGGTCTATGCAGCCTCGCATTAGCCATGGGCCTGTGCAATGGGTATCACAAACCGGGCCAGGATGTGAGTCTGGTTGCCCCCGCCGGGGCGGTTATTGGTCGGCCGGCGTCTCCAGTGAGTTATGCCGGCGTGGCCCGACGGTCCACAGTAGGCGCCGGTGCGCCGGGGGTCGGTGTGACTCCGGGAGTTGGAGCGGGCGCTCCGGGTGTTGGCGTCGCTCCGGGAGCCGGTGCTCCGGGAGCCGGCGCTCCGGGTGTTGGAGTTACACCTGGAGTCGGAGCCGGTGCTCCGGGTGTCGGCGTCGCGCCGGGTAACGCGGGTGGACCGGTAAACCGTGCCGGGGTGCGTTGATCATGGCGCTGGGTAAAAAACCCATCGGGATATTGCTGGGTGTGCTGCTGCTGGCTTTGGCCCTGTTTATCGCCAGCCGATCGCCAAAGTTGCACACGGAAGGGGCTATCGCCAGCGCTGTAGATGCCTATATTTATGGCTATCCGCTGGTCACCTTTGATAGTGTTCGCAGGCAGCAGACCAATGTGGCCCGTGCCGATGGCCAGCATGCGCCGATGGGCCAAATGATCAAGATGCGCAGCTAC
The DNA here is from genome assembly GCA_024645065.1 of Cellvibrionales bacterium. Lineage (GTDB taxonomy): Bacteria > Pseudomonadota > Gammaproteobacteria > Pseudomonadales > JAHEGP01 > JAHEGP01. The sequence goes on from JAHEGP010000029.1 coordinate 18,620, forward strand.
CCGGCGGTGGACAATCACTGCTGTGCCGCGCCCAACGCGGATACCCTGTACACCCTTGCATGGTTGGATGTTGGCAGTGAGCCCTGGGTGCTCAGCATTCCCGATATGGGAGATCGCTATTATATCGTCCCTTTTCTGGATGGCTTTTCCGAGGTGATCGGTGTCGCCAGCCCGAGTGGAACGGGCAGCGGCCCCCGGGCCTATGCGGTAACCGGCCCGGGTTGGTCAGGGACCTTGCCGAAGGGGGTGACACAGCTCAAGTCCCATACCGCCCTGGTATGGATTCTCGGGCGCATATA
>JAHEGP010000209.1 GCA_024645065.1 Cellvibrionales bacterium
CATTATCACACCCTGGATGCTTCGGTTGCTGACCGCGTTGGCACGGTTAAGCACATCAGGGATGATGACCCTATTCTGGTCTAACGCACCCCCTGTGCGAGCGCAAGCTGCTTGATGCCATTACCAGAGGCCCAGCCGCTGCTGCGGCAGCAGAATCGCGAGTTCGCGCGGCTTGTGTCGCTTGCCTGCTAACGCTACAGTGTGCGCCGGAGCTTTGGCTCTCTGTGGCACCGCCGGTCGTGGGCATTCCGGAAGATTGCCGCAGTCGTGGGATTGAAAGTAATGCAGTGATTGACAGCGGCGAGTAGAAGCGAAACAGCTATGGCGAATCAGTTAACTCACATAGATGCCAGTGGCAGCGCCAACATGGTTGATGTCAGCGACAAGCCCAGCACTGTGCGCGAGGCATCTGCAGAAGCGTACGTGCAGATGAAAGCGGAAACCCTGGCACTCATTGCAGCAGGTGCTCATGACAAGGGTGATGTACTGGCTGTGGCCAGGATTGCCGGTATTCAGGCGGCCAAGAAGTGTGCCGACCTGATTCCGCTGTGCCACCCTCTGATGCTCAGTTCGGTGAAGCTCGACCTGTCGGTTGACGACAAGGCTGATTGCGTCCGCATCGTTGCCAGATGCAAACTCAGCGGCCAGACGGGCGTTGAGATGGAGGCACTCACGGCAGCTGGCATCGCTGCCCTGACGATTTACGATATGTGCAAGGCAGTGGATCGAGGCATGCAGATCACGGGACTGCGTGTATTACATAAAAAAGGCGGTAAAACGGGTGACTGGTCCGCGCCGGTGGAGCAATGAATGATGGTCACAGTACGTTTTTTTGCCAGCTATCGCGAAAAACTCAACACCCGCCAACTCCAGGTGCCGCTACCCCGGCCAGGCTGCCGGGTATCGGACTTGCTTGAGCAACTGGTGGCATCCGGCGGTGAATTGTGGGCTGATGTTCTTGCCAGAGACAATACAGTGGTAGCGGTTAACCAGGTCGTCTGCGACTTGCAAAGGGTGATCGGGGAGGGCGATGAGGTCGCATTTTATCCACCGGTAACCGGCGGCTAGTGCATCGGAAGTCCAATCACAGCGGCGATACGTAAGGAGTGGCTATTATTAACCCTCTACCCAGGCAAGGCGCTGTTGCTCCTTTCAGGACAGAATATGCGAAACCCTGATCTAGTGGTAAGCATTCAGGAGGAAGATTTTTCCGCCGCGGATCTGGAGTCGGATCTGCTGCGCGCAGGGGGCCCGGCCACGGGGGCTTGTGTGGCTTTTACCGGTTACGTGCGTGGCGCCAACACTGGAGACGCTGTCTCGGCGATGGAACTGGAGCACTATCCTGGTATGACCGAAAAATCGATTGCGGCCATCGCTGGCGAAGCCTTTGGGCGCTGGCCGTTAGGGGCGGTGCGGGTAATACACAGAGTGGGACGGTTGCTGCCCGGCGAGCGGATCGTTTACGTAGGGGTTGCAGCTGCTCACCGCAGGGAAGCATTCGCGGCCTGTGAGTTTATAATGGATTACCTGAAAACCCGTGCTCCGTTCTGGAAGAAAGAAACCACGGATCGGGGCGAACGTTGGGTCGAGGCTCGGTCCAGTGACACCTCAGCCGCCGAGCGCTGGTAGGGCGCGTTGTCGGCGTGCATTCAGAACTCCAAAATTAGAATCTTTAAGGATCACCAAATGGCGATTGATTCCCGTGAATTGCGCAACGTTCTCGGCCATTTTTCAACCGGTGTGTGTGTAGCGACCGCCATTGACGACACTGAAAACGCGATTGGCTTGACGGTTAATTCCTTTGCTTCGGTATCCCTGGAACCGCCACTGGTGCTCTGGTGCATCCAGAAGGATTCAGACCGCTTTGCTGTTTACAACGATGCCAGCGGGTTTGGGATCAGCATTCTGGGTGAGCAACAGGAGGCGCTCTCCAATCGTTATGCACAGAAATCCCATTACGCATTGCTTGCTGGCAGTTACCGCATCGGTCACAGCGGTCAGGCACTGCTCAATGACAGCATCGCAGATCTCGGCTGCGTCATAACCCAAAGAATCGATGGCGGAGACCACATCATTTTGGTCGGTGAGGTCATCGAGATGGAGCATCGCCCGGGTGCTCGTCCGCTGGTCTTCTTTGGCGGCGAATACCGCCAGTTGCGCTAACCGTGAAGTACTGTTCGCGTTGCGGCAAGCCAGTGGTGGTCAAGGTGCCGGCCGACGATAATCGAGACCGCTTTGTGTGCGACCATTGCAACACGGTTCACTACCAGAACCCCCGCATTGTCGTGGGCTGCCTGCCTGTGCATGAAGAACGAATACTGCTGTGCCGGAGAGCGATCGAGCCCAGGCGGGGTTATTGGACACTCCCCGCGGGCTTTATGGAGAACGGTGAAACCAGTATTCAGGGAGCACAACGGGAGACAATGGAGGAGGCCTGTGCCACGGCGACAGGACTGGAGCTTTACACGCTGTTTGATCTACCTCATATCTCCCAGGTCTATATGTTTTATCGAGCCATGCTGGAGCACGGTAAGTACGGCGTGGGCAGCGAGTCCCTCGATGTTGGACTGTTCCGTCACGAGGACATTCCGTGGGACGAAATGGCTTTCCCGGTAGTGACGCGCACCCTGCGATATTTTATTGATGATTGGGAGCGCGGGGATTTCCCGGTTCGCAACGAAGTGATTGATTTTCCCTGGGGTAGGTCTGCTGAGGCGAAAAAGCGGGACTAGAATACTTTCCAATTCACGAGCTGTTGGCGTAACCCCTGGCCCCGGCGGTGGGGCGGCATAGAGGCGAACAAGGGCGAGCTACCCGGGTTCGGCCGGGCCTCTGCTGAGCGAGGGGTTCGCTGCTTGACAGACTATGGCACCGACCGGCCAGCGAAAACGTGAATGCACTGTTATGCTTATCAAAAATGATCTTGCAGGCCATTCATGCAGTCGATGATTGACACCCTGAGCAACGTTGCCCGTGACGTGACGCCCTGGTTTTTGCTGGCGGCGCCTTATGCGCTGGTAGCGCTGGTCGTTGCCATGTTAACCGCGTTGGCCTGGCAGCGTCGGGTGCGAATACAGTTGCAGCAGCAATTGCAACGCGCCGAGCAGAGTCTGGAGGAGTTGGCCAGCGAACAAAAATCACTCTATCAGGCAGCTGCCCAGGGCCATGAGGCGCTGAAGCAGTTGGATCGCCAGGAGGAATTCGCGTTCGAGCTGCAAGCTCGATTGGATGATTTGCGAGATAACGTCGCTGAAGAGCGCATCAAGTGTTCGCGGCTGGAAGAGGCCCTGCAGCAGGAGCGCTTGCAGCATCAACAACGCCTTGAACTGCAGGAGCAGGAGCGAAAACGAACAGGGGTGGAGTTCGAGAATCTTGCCAACAGGATATTCGAGGAAAAAACCGAGAAATTCAGTCGCCTGAGTAGCAACACACTCGACCAGACGCTGTCGCCACTGCGCCAGCAATTGCACGATTTCAGGACTCGGGTCGAGCAGGTATACGATAGCGAAAACCGGGACCGGATGTCCTTGCTGCACCAGATTGGCGAACTGAAGTCGCTCAATCAGCAGCTCAGTGATGACGCTATCAAGCTCACCAATGCGCTCAAGGGTGACAATAAGGTGCAGGGCAATTGGGGGGAGGTGGTTCTCGAGCGTCTGCTGGAAGATTCCGGATTGCGCAAGGGGCATGAATACGATACCCAGGTAGCGCTGCGGTCTGACGCGGGTAAGCGCCGAAACCCGGACGTTGTGGTGCGGCTTCCGGATAACCGCGATATCGTCATTGACGCCAAGGTGTCGTTACTGGACTATGAACGTTACTACCATTGCACCGATGACCAGCAAAAAGTGGCGCATTTGCGGGGCCATGTCGCGAGTTTAAAAAACCATATACAGGGCTTGAGCGTAAAGTCTTATCAGGATCTCGAGGGCATTCGCACGCTTGATTTCGTGCTGATTTTTATACCGATAGAGACAGCGTTTATGCTGGCGTTCGAGCACGAGCCGGAATTGTTCAAGCATGCCTATGAAAGGAACGTCATCCTTGTCAGTCCAAGCACTTTGCTGGCGACACTGCGAACCATACAGGGCATCTGGCGCTACGAGCGACAGAACCGCAACGCCGAGGAAATTGCGCTGCAGGCGGGCCGCGTGCATGACCAGGTGGTAAGAGTGGCCGAAGCGCTGGAAGATGTCGGCAAATATATCGGCAGGGCACAACAGTGCTGGCAGATGACTAATGAACGATTGCGCACCGGGCGGGGTAATCTCCTGATGACCGCCGACAAACTGGAGCAACTTGGGGCGAAAACGCGCAAGCAATTGCCGCGTGACAGCGCTACCGGCGAAGGCGCGTCGTGATATCAACCCACATTCCCTGTTAAGGAGCGAAAAGCATGTCACTACCGACCGTAGGCAATATGGCACCGGCCTTCACTTTGCTAGATCAGAATGGCGACAAGGTTGCACTGAAACAGTTTCGGGATAAGAAAAATGTTGTCGTCTATTTCTATCCACGTGCCATGACACCGGGGTGCACTGTGCAGGCCTGCGGGATTCGTGACAGCCAAACCGACCTTGACGAACTGGACACCGTGGTGCTGGGCATTAGCCCGGATCCGGTGAAGAAGCTGGCGAAGTTTGTCGAGAAAGAGGGCCTGAACTTCACTCTTTTGTCCGACGAGGATCATGCAATCGCTGACAAGTATGGCGTGTGGGCGCTGAAGAAGTTTATGGGCCGGGAGTCGATGGGTATCGTCAGAACCAGCTTTTTCGTCGGCAAAGACGGTCGGCTTAAGCACATCATGGAAAAGGTCAAAACCAAGTCCCACCATGATGACGTCGTCGCTTACATTAAGGAAAATCTTTAGCGGTTGTAGACATTCCGTGAATCGGAGTCAGTTCCCCTGCATGGAAGCCTCGGCGGGATCGACAGCTCCGTGGATGGGCGGCAGTCAGGGAGACTGTAGATGCTGTCCGTTGCGAGGTTTGATTGCGTCTGGACGGATTGTTTCGACACTCTGCCAGAGGACGCTCCCTGCAGTGGAAACGCCCCGGTCAAGCGAGCTGCTGACAGAGCGTGGCCATAGGATGCTGGCGGGAAATGCAAAGCCCTGCACGCCAGGGCCCCGGGGCATGGATCAGGACAGAACGATGTTTTTATTGGGCTTGTAGGGGTTGCTGTGGGTGAAGCCACTTTCGCCGGTAGTGATTTGCTGGATTTCGCCGCCGTTTTTCAGGAACGCTGCAACTTCGTCTTCGATTTGGTCTCGGGTCTTTTCAGCTTTTGGTGCTTTTACGGGATTGGCTCTACGCAAGGGGATGCCTCCTGACAGGATTAATGGGTTGGATTGGAAAGCCATCTATCCTAACACAAAAACCGTCGGAAGTCCC
>JAHEGP010000210.1 GCA_024645065.1 Cellvibrionales bacterium
ATTGAAGGTGTTTGACGGCCATTCTTTCCACCAGGGCCTCGTTGCGCATGCCATAGGCGTCTTGGGGGCCAAGCTCGAGCGAAAACTGCTCACCGGGTTTCTTCCCGGCCATGGCCTGCTCCAGTTTTGGCAGAATGTTGTTGGCTCCGTGCAGGTAAACAGCCGGATCCCCGTCCTGGCTGGTCTCGATTAAGGTACCCTCGGGGCTTTTCAGGGTGTAATGAAAGCACACGACTTTACTGTTCTCGATGATCATCGGGTCTGGGCCTCATGTTGTAGCTCGCGAATGGTAGTCTCACGCGGCTCAAAAGAGAAGGTATCGCGCACTGCTTTTGCAGCTATGGCGCGGTCGGATCCGACACGCAATGGCCTGATGCGTGACGCTGCGGGCGTTTAAAAATAGGACAGCGGAAACCCCAGGTTGAAGGAAACCGCCTTGAGCTCTCCCCCGCCTGAATTGTTGCCTCGGATAATCGAAAAGCCGACTCGACTTACCGGGATAAAGCCGGCAAAGGTCACTGTTTCACGAAAACCAAAGGTAAACCCCAGTTGATAAAGATTCTCCAGCACTATGGTTTCCCCGGATATTCCGGCTATGTCCATATCGTCGGCAAAGTGCTGCCAGAGGAAAAAAATACTGCTGCTCAGGGGGTAAGCACCCATTTTCCAGGGCAGCTGGTAATTCCAGTCGAGACCGTTCTCCAGCAATACGAAGCCCTGGTTACTATCACTGGATTCAATATGCTGACCGGCACCCAGCAGGCGATTGCCCAGAGCCAAGCGGTGCTTGCCCCAGTCCCACCAGGCAAAGCTGCGTATGCTGATAGAGTACATCCAGGCGGTCGTGCCCTGCTCGAAGTCCCTGGCGGCGCCGGCGCTGATTGCGGGTAGGAGATGCCAATTATCCAGCATCTGGTGATCCCAGGCGATGCCCGGTAAAAATGACGCGGTCATCAGTCGGTCGGGAAACTCGAATTCTCCGTCGTCATTACGCAAGTCGCGAATACCGATGGAAATGGGCAATAGCAACTCAATGCTATTGCGGTCGTCAAGCTCTGCCACTTGCCATTTCAAAGGCACGCGCATGACAAAAACCCGCTCGGTCGAGGTGCTGTAAAACCCCGTACCCAGCACCGTGCTGTAGACGTAGTTAAAGTTGAAATCCTCAAGATCCTGCTCACTGGCATAGGCCTTGCCGCCCCACGCGCAGCCCGCCACAATGCCGCAAGTGCCGAGGAAGAAAGCCAAAAGTTGATGACGACGGAACATCTTGAGCCAGCAAGCCGGTTTACTTGGATGGGCGAACTATAGACCTTGGCTCTATGACGCATCAAGCGTGGATTGTCGCGCACTGGATATCTAACCCAGATAGCGCTCATGCAACTGCGCTGCCGGGTTCCGCCGGTAATACTTGCTGAATAACAAAACCTACTGTAAGTTCGAACCTTGCCTGGGTGATTGTGTTTTCAGCAGGGGCTATCTGATGGATATTGCGGGAAAGGTAGTGGTCGTGACTGGCGGAGGCCACGGCATCGGCAGGGCGCTTTGTCGAGCGTTCAGTAAAGCTGGGGTCGGCGCCGTCGCCGTCGCCGACCTCGATATTGATGCGGCGCGAGTGGTGGCCGAGGGTATTGGCGGTCATGCAATTGCCTGTGACGTGCGCAGGGAGCAGCAGGTTCAGGAGCTGGTCAGTACTGTCGAGAGTGAGCTGGGGCCGGTGGATATTTTCTGCTCCAACGCCGGTGTTGGTTGTGGAGACGACCCGGGCTCGGTTGTGGCCACCTCAAACAACGAGGCGTGGCAGCTGAACTGGGAGGTCAACGTCATGGCTCATGTATACGCGGCCCGTGCGGTTGTGCCAGGCATGATCGAGCGCGGCGGTGGCTACCTGGTCAATACTGTTTCCGCCGCAGGCCTGCTACAACAGATTGGCGATTCGGCCTACTCGACCACCAAGCATGCGGCGCTGGGTTTTGCCGAGTCAATGGCGATAGCCCATGGCGACCAGGGCATCCGGGTGTCGGCAGTGTGTCCGCAATACGTTGCAACCCGCATGATAGGCGTCGAGGATGGCGAGGAGCCCGGGCAGTTGGGAGCGGGCGTTATTACTCCACAGGCCGCCGCCGATATAGTGCTTGACGGTATTCGCGAGGAGCGCTTTTTGATACTCACCCATCCAAACGTGGCCGATTACTGGCAAAACAAGTTTGCCAACTACGACCGCTGGCTCGGGGGGATGAGGAAGCTCCGCCGCAATATGCTGGGTGACAACAATGCGTTGCGATTGGATCAGCTGCACAAGTCTTCGCTGTGACTTTTATGACTGGTACGCACCGCTGACGCCGACCCTGTGCCATGGACGCTCCCGGCGACGACGGCAGGGTTTTGGCCAATCTTTGGGCAGGCGCAGGTTGAAGTTCGCTGTCGTGGGAGATAAACAAGCCTATGTCTGAGATTCTTCTGGTGCGCCATGGCCAGGCCTCTTTCGGCACTGGCAATTATGATGCTCTGTCGGAGTTGGGGCTGCGCCAGGCGGTGCGGCTCGGTCACTATCTGGTAAACGCTGGATATCGGCTCGACGGCATTTACTGCGGCAACCTGCAGCGACAGATCCAGACCGCCGCAGCGGTGATTCAGTGCTATTCGGCAGCGGGTTTACCGACGCTACCTTTGGTGCAGGATCCGGGCTTTAACGAGATGGACAGTGAGGGGCAGATTCAGCGCTTCGCGCCGCGACTGGCGCAAACCGATGCCCGGGTCGCGACATTATTGCAGACCGCCGGTGGCGACAAGAAGGCTTTCCAGAAATTGCTCAGGATCGTTTTTGGCCATTGGCTTGAGGGTACATTGACCGACGGCGGGCTGGAGTCGTGGCCCGGGTTCAAGGCGGAGGTATTGCGCGCCCTTGGTGCCGTGCGTGAGGCCCAGGGAAGAGGTGCCACCAGTATTATCTTCACTTCGGGAGGAGTGATCGCAACCCTTGTAGCCGATGTGTTGGCGATGCCTGACACGGCGGTATACTCGGTTTATGAGCCCGTTATCAATTGCTCCATAACGCGATTGTTGTGCAGCAGCTCACGTATCTCCCTGTCGAGTTACAACGAGTACTCCTATCTGCAGGTGGCGGGTGCCGATACCCTGCAAGCGGATATCATTTCCTACCGCTGACGACGAGAGCCAAATCCCCCGGAATGTCCTGCATCGCTATAGACCGGGGTATGGCTTTGGGATGGCTTGCGAAAACTGGCTGGCAACCGGCTGCAAGCGAAAAACGCCGGATTGCCAGCCGATATGCGCGGTGCCCGGCAAAAATGCTGTAGGCAACGGTTTCATTCGGGCGCCAGCACCTTGCCCGGGTTCAGGATATTGGTGGGATCCAGTGCGGCCTTGATCGTGCGCATCAGCGCAATTTCCTGGGGACTGCGTGAGTATTGCAGGTAGTTGCGCTTTTCGAGACCGATACCGTGCTCCGCAGACAGCGACCCGTGCAGGGGTGCCAACTCGCCATACACAATTTCGTTGACCTGATGTCTTAGCTCGGGAGTATCTTCACCCACGCCAATCAACAGGTGCAGGTTGCCATCGCCAAGGTGGCCGAAAATAGCGATGTTGGCGCCCGGCCATTTGGCTCTAACGCCGGATTCCATGGCCAACAGGTAGGCATTCATATTCGATATCGGCAGGCTGATGTCAAACACGAACACCGGCCACCAATGGACCACGGATTCGATATTGTCGCGAATCTGCCACAGCTCGTCGCGCTCCTTGTGAGACTTGGCGATCACTGCATCAACAATCATTTCCTGCTCGAATACCTGCTCCAACAGGTTCTCGAAACGCTCGGCCTCCTTTTCCTGATCGGTGCCCATAGACTCCATCAATATGTAGTACGGGTAGTTGCGATCCATCGGAGAGTGTTTGCCGGTGCCCAGATCATTGGTGGCGAGTTGGTAAAAACTGTTCCACATCACCTCGAAAGCGCTGAGCTGGCCGCCCAGCTCGCGATCCATGAAGTTGAGCAATTGGGTAAGCTTGTCAAAGCTGTCGGTTGCCGCCAGTACGGTGTTCTGGCTGGTTAGCAGCGGTGACAACTTGAGCACCGCGCGGGTGACGATGCCCAGTGTGCCCTCGCTACCGATGAACAAATGCTTGATATCGTAAGCCGCATTGTTCTTGATGACCTTGCTCAGGGAGTTGATGACAGTGCCATCGGCGGTAACCGCCTCGATGCCGAGCACGAGGTTGCGGGTCATGCCATGTCGAATTACCCGGTTGCCGCCGGCGTTGGTTGCTATGTTGCCCCCGATCGTCGCGCTGCCCCGGGCTCCCAGGTCCATCGGGAAACTGAATCCGGCGGCCTCGGCGGCTTCCTGCACCGCTTGCAGTGGTACGCCTGCCTCCACCGTCATGGTGCGCGAGGCCGGGTCGATATCCTCGATCTTGTTCATCCGTTCCAGCGAGAGGGCAATCTCTTGCGCACTTGCGATGCAGCCCTGTACCAGACCGGTCTTGCCTCCCTGGGCGACCACCGGCTGACCTGCCCCATGGCAGATTTTCAATATCTCCGCTACTTCGGCGGTGTTGCGGGGTCGCAATATGGCCGCGGCTTCGCAAGGGCCGGCGCCCCATGCCGCCTCTCGGGAGCTGACATCGGCGCCGGTGAGCACGCCATTGTCCCCGAGCAAGGCTTGAAACTGTCTGATAAGTGTATCCATGTGTGCAGCTCCTGATGGCCTGTAATTATTGGCGGCGTTGCGATGGCAGTCGAGCCTGCGGCAGGCCCCCGGTTATGGTAACTGCTCCTGAAATGCCTTGCCAGTGAGCATCCCGAAGCCTTGCCAATGGCCGGGTTGATTGACCCGGACGGCACGCGAGTTAAGCCCGCTGGTCGTGGCGATCGGTTGCGCCGCCAGCGCAGGACGATGGCGTTGGGCTGGAGATTCGACAGGGGCTGGGGCGCGCCGCTGCGTTGGCCTTCTCCTCAGCGTGGTTGCAGGCCGTTAAAAAATAGATGAAGGTATTTCATTGACTCGACCTCCAGTGCTGCCATGCGCTTCCAGCGCGGTAGTTCCATGGCAGTCATATTGGCCCCGGCCAGCATGTTTTGAGCCACGCTGGCATCGATGGACCGAATACTGCCGTCGCCCATTCCATCCCTGATAAATTGACCAAACTGGGCGCTGCAACGGTGAGTCCATTCCAGGATCAATTTCCTTTTTGCCGGGGGCAGCGCAATCAGGTTGTTGTAGCGAATCAGCGGGCCGGTGCTGGAGTTTTGAAGGTAAAAAATGCCTCGACAGCTGATCTCTAGCTTTTTGATGCCGCTATCGCCTTCTCTTTGCGCCCGGTTCTGTATCCTTTGGGTCTGTTCC
>JAHEGP010000211.1 GCA_024645065.1 Cellvibrionales bacterium
TCTCCATGCGCTGCTTCTGCGGCGCGTAATACTCCTTCATCGATATCGTGCCCTGGCTGCTCACCATCTCCCGAACCCCGGAATAAGACACCCTGGGCTCCTCGCCAGGCTGGAATTTACCAGCAGCATAGGCCACCGCGGGCACCAGCAGTACGATGAGAATACGCCCTATCATTCTTGACAAGTTCATCCTGCCATCCTCCGCTATATCACTCTATCCGTCGCCCTGCCCGGGCCTCACGGGACCTTCACCGAGTCAAGTGTGCCAAAAAAAGGGCACTTAGTCTTATAACGTATGGTTATTAAGGCTCTGTTTATTAATAAATACAGAGGTCACCGAAAAGCCGGACTACAATCTTAGCCGGGCAAGCCTTATACTGTATATTTTTACAGTATAAGGCTTGCGGAATGTCTTATGCAGAATTGCACTGCCTGAGCAATTTCACTTTCCTGCGGGGCGCCTCCCATCCGGCAGAGCTGGTGACACGGGCTGCTGAATTGGGCTACCGGGCTATTGCCATTACCGACGAGTGCTCCCTCGCCGGTATCGTCAAGGCCCATGTCGCAGCGCAGCAGTGCCAGATCAAGCTGCTCATCGGCAGCGAGTTCACACTCGAAAATGGCTTGCGGCTGGTATTGCTGGCCCCCAACCGGCACGCCTACGGTGAATTATCCCACCTGATCACCCGGGCGCGCCGCAGGGCTCCCAAGGGCCACTACCGGGTCAGGGCCCGGGACATCGAGCGCGGCCTGCAGCAAATACTGGTTATCTGGTTGCCCCGCGACAATACCGAGCAAAGCCTGCAGCAAGGCCAATGGCTGCGCTCCTGCTTCGGTGACAGATTGTGGGTTGGCCTGCAGCGCAGCTTTCGCGCAGCCGAGGAAACCTACTGCCAACAACTGTATCAATTGTCCCGGTCGCTGGCCATTCCATTGGTCGCCTGCTCCAATGTACACATGCACATCGCCCGGCGTAAGTCGCTGCAAGATGTACTCAGCGCGATCCGCCTCAACTGTTCCCTCGAGCAACTTGGTACCCGCCTGCACGCCAACGCCGAAAACCATTTGCGCTCACTACAAACCCTCGCCGGGATCTACCCGGCCTCGCTATTGACAGAGAGCTGCCGCATAGCCGAACGTTGTCATTTCAAGCTGGATGAATTGCGCTACGAGTACCCTCGGGAACTGGTTCCCGAGGGTATGACCGCCAGCAGTTGGTTGTGCCAACTGTGCTGGGATGGCGCCCACAAGCGCTGGCCCAGGGGCATAGCCCCTGACACCCAACGCCAGATTAACAGCGAGTTGGCATTGATCACCCAGTTACAGTATGAATATTTCTTTCTCACCGTATTCGACATTGTCCACTTTGCCCGCAATCGGGGGATCCTCTGCCAAGGGCGCGGGTCGGCGGCCAATTCGGTGGTGTGCTATTGCCTGTTCATCACCGAAGTATCGCCAGAGCAGACCCAGTTATTGTTTGAGCGCTTTATCTCGAAGGAGCGCAACGAACCACCGGATATTGACGTCGACTTTGAGCACGAGCGACGGGAAGAAGTCATTCAATACATTTACCGCAAATACAGCCGCGAGCACGCCGCCCTGGCAGCGACTGTGATCACCTACCGCACCCGCAGTGCCATTCGCGATGTCGGTAAAGCTCTGGGACTATCGCCCTTGTTTGTCGACCAACTGGCACGCTCACTGGCCTGGTGGGACCGCCCCGGTGACCTGCAGCAGCGTTTCAAGGAAGCGCATATCGAGGCGGGCACAACAGCAGAATTGTTTTTGAGACTGGTGCGCGAAATCCTCGGCTTTCCTCGCCATTTGTCACAGCATGTCGGCGGCTTTGTGATTACTCGCAGTCCCATCAGTACCCTGGTGCCGGTGGAGAATGCCAGTATGCCCGAGCGCACCATCATTCAATGGGACAAGGAAGATATCGCAGCGCTTGGCCTGCTCAAGGTTGACGTGCTGGCGCTGGGAATGCTCAGCGCCATACGCAAGAGCTTTGCCCTGATCGAGGAACACCATGACACGCCGATCAGTATGGCCGCTATTCCGCCGGAGGACCCGAAAACCTACAACATGCTATGCCAGGCCGATAGTGTGGGGGTATTCCAGGTTGAATCACGGGCACAAATGGCGATGCTGCCACGCCTGAAGCCGCGCACCTTTTACGACCTGGTGGTTGAAGTCGCCATCGTCCGCCCGGGACCTATCCAGGGCGACATGGTCCACCCCTACCTCAAGCGGCGCCAGGGCATCGAGCCGGTCAGCTATCCCAATGAAGACGTCAAATCGGTGCTGGAGCGAACCCTCGGGGTCCCTATTTTCCAGGAGCAGGTTATCAAGCTGGCCATGGTCGCGGCGGGCTTCAGTGGCGGCGAGGCAGATCAACTGCGTCGCGCAATGGCCAGTTGGGGCCACAACGGCAACCTTGTTGCTTTCAGGGACAAACTCATCAAAGGCATGCTCGAACGCGGCCATGGCAAGGACTTTGCTGAGCGCCTGTTCCGCCAGATGCAGGGTTTTGGCGAGTATGGGTTTCCGGAGTCCCATGCGGCCAGCTTTGCCCTGCTGGTCTATGTTTCGGCCTGGCTGAAATGCCACTATCCCGCAGCGTTTTACTGCGGCCTGCTCAACAGCCAGCCGATGGGCTTCTACAGCCCCTCGCAACTGGTGCAGGATGCCCGGCGCCATCACATCGAAGTGCGCCCTGTTGATGTTGACCACAGCTTTTGGGATCACAGCCTGGAGAATACTGCACAGCCCGGAACGCTTGGGGAGTCCCAGCCAGCACTGCGGCTTGGGCTGCGCCTGGTCGGCAAGCTCAGCCACCAGGGCGGCGAGCGTTTGCTAGCTGCACGCGAGCAAGCCACCTTTACCAATATCCAGGACCTGGCCCAACGGGCAGCGCTTAACCGGGGGGATATGGAGGCCTTGATCAGCGCCAACGCCCTGCCTCGGCTCAGTAAGAATCGTCACCAGGGTCACTGGCAACAACAAGCCATGCAGGATTACCGCCCCCTGTTGAGTCCGCTTGAAAACAGCTCATCCAGTGCACTGGATGACGATATTTCACTGGCACCCCCTCGCGATATAGAGGATATGTTAGCTGATTACGACAGCACCGGGCTCAGTATCGAATTACACCCCCTGGCGTTGCTACGCCGGCAGTTACCCTTTAAACAATGCAAGAGAGCCCTGGATTTGGCCGACCTCAACCACGGCCGCTTTGTACGCATCGCCGGACTCGTCAGCGGTCGACAGCGCCCGGGAACCGCATCGGGCGTAGTGTTTCTTACCCTTGAAGACGAAACTGGCAATATCAATGTTGTGGTCTGGAAAGATGTACAACAACGCTTTCGCCAGGCCCTGCTGGCGGCAAAACTGTTACTGGTAAAAGGCGTGCTTGAGTGTCAGCATGGTGTGATCCATGTTATTGCCGGGGAGTTACAGGACCACACCCATACAATGCATGATTTAAATAGCGCATCGCGGGACTTTCATTGACTCATGCTCTCGGCCATAAGCAGAGTCAAAGACACCCTGGGCGATCCATTTCAAGATGTGGCTGCCGCACCAGAATCGCCACGCGACATGCTTTTCTGCAAGTACATTTGACCGCTTAGATGGTAAACTGGCGCCATGAAACGACGCCCCTCCAGCACCTTGAGATTCCTGCCGCTAATAATGCTAGTGCCGGCACTGATCCTGATCTGGCAACAGCAAGGGAAGGATATCAACTGGCAACTGGAAGTTGCCACTAATCCGGACACCAGGCTTGACTTAAAGCCGCTGCATCGCAGTGACTTTGCCTCTGTCGCAACAGACCTGTTTGTCCACGCGGCTTCCGTCACCGAGCTCCAAGACGGCCGCCTGCTGAGCGTCTGGTTCGGAGGCAGTCGCGAGGGTGCAAGCGACGTCAACATATACGGAGCTTATTTCGACCCGGCAACACAGCAATGGGGCGACAACCAGATCCTTGCATCGCGTCCCAGTACCCACAAAGCCATGGGACGCACAATTCGCAAACTTGGCAACCCGGTAGTCAGCCAGGCCCCGGACGGTAAATTGTGGCTGTTCTATGTATCGGTATCATTAGGCGGCTGGGGGGGTAGCGCAATTAATGCCAGCTATTCCACTGATGCTGGCGTCAGCTGGACGACCCCCACTCGCCTGATCACCAGCCCATTCACTAACATCAGCACCCTGGTGAAAGGTGCGCCTGTTTACTACCAGGACGGCAGTATTGGCTTGCCGGTCTACCATGAATTCATTGGCAAGTTTGCTGAGCTGTTACGCCTGGATGCCAACGGTACGGTACTCGACAAAGCACGCATCAGCCATGGTAAGCATTCATTGCAGCCGGTAGTCGTGCCCACCAACCCTGAACAAGCCGTCGCACTAATGCGCTACTCGGGCTCGGCGCCCAAACGAGCAATGCTGAGCCGAACCGAGACCGGTGGCGAGTACTGGCCGGCGCCTCACAAAACGGCACAAGCCAATCCCAATTCAGCGCTAACCGCCCTGCGGCTTGCCGACGGTTCGATAATCGCCGTCATGAATGACCTGGATGATGGTCGCCATCGGCTGGGTTTGTTGCGCTCTGTCGATGACGGTGAGAACTGGCAATTGATCGCGCGACTGGAAGGCGACGAAGAATATTACGGTGCAACGCTCCCGCGAGCCGATTACACGCCGATAATCGAGCAGGATTTCCTGGAAAGTGGCGGTCCGATCTCCGACACCCGTTGGGAGACTTATAGCCAGCGCCTGGACAAACGCATCTGTGACGACGACTTGTGCCGCTTTATTTACGATTATCCGTTCCTTATTCAGGGAAAAAACGGCACCTTTCACCTGGTCTACACCTGGAACAAGAGCTTTATAAAACATCTGCAATTTAACCAGGCCTGGCTGGATACCCTGCTATGACAACCGCTGCCATGACCATAGCCAGTTACACGGTGCTGGCATACGCACTCATCGCATATATGCTGCTGCCGCAGCGGCTACTGCCGACTAACGGTCGAGCGCCGCTTTTGCGAACCCTCATCGTGATCGCATTCTGCATCGTTCTGGTCATACCGTTCGGGGGCACGCGTCCCATGGAAGCACTGCGCGCCGTTACCGGCGACTTCTCGATCACCACCCTGGTGTTACTTGCCAGCGCCGCCGGAGCCCGCATTCGCAACCGTACCACGCCACCCGGATTCGATTTCCGCAGCACCTTGCTTCTCATTGTAGCGGCGGCAATATTTCTCTATCCCGCTGGCCTGGGGGCCGGCCAATGGGATCCCTATCGACTGGGTTACGGACTTGGCTTACCGCTGGTTTGTGCCGTCGTGGTGCTGGCAGCCTTCGTT
>JAHEGP010000212.1 GCA_024645065.1 Cellvibrionales bacterium
GGCCGCATACAGAAGCCTGTTCAAAACCAGGATTTCCAATAAATCGCTTCAACAGATTCGAGAAAGCACCAATAAAGCCTGGGTGTTGGGTGACGAACGATTTAAGGGTAAAGTTGAAATCCTATTGAATCGCCGCGCTGCTCCGGTGTCACGTGGTGGGGACAGAAAATCATCAAATTATCGGCAGAGGGCAGATATCAATGGAGTCTGACCCCATTGATTTGACACCATTGATTTTGATTAAGATCTCTACTGCATCCGTGGAGAGATCGAAAAACGCATCAAGGCGCAACAGCTGGGCCTCTTTGCCGACCGCACCAGCACGGCGACGACGCGCCAACCAGCTGCGTTCGTACTTCTCCTCGTTTACGTAGGTGTTGCTGCACAGGCTGCGCCGTTTAGAGCTGGTGGGTACGCAGCACGCCCTAGCGCAATGCACGACCATCCGCCTGAAGCTGTTGAAGATCGGCGCCCGGATCAAGATCACCGTGCGCACGGTTTGACTTTCGCTCTCCGAGGCCTATCCCTATGCCAGTGACTTTGCCCAAATCCCGGCCAATGTGCGCCGCTATCCGGCCCGGGCGCCACCGGGATAAACCTAACGATTACGGATTCTCAGGCGGCTGGTGATGCCCGGCGGCCATGCAGGCCCAAGACTTGGTGGTGTGCAACGCTCTGTCGACTACACCAAAGTGGCCGAAAAACAAACGTAAGTCGTGGCTCGGACTCGGCGGAAGAGCAAAACCCTCGAAGATCGTGGCGCACCGAAATCATCAGTCAAAAACGCCGTTCGGGTAAATCGGTGAGAGAAGCGGGCTGATACGGCAAGATAATCATTCCCGACATCAATGCACTGATAGACAGCTGCGACGACCTCGTCGGCGGGGAGCCAATCGTTGCGACGTACTCACAGGGCATTCGGGCCATCGACGCTGCCGCCAGCAGCAATCGAAACGCGCTTATGCACCGCGGCCCTGATCACCCTCTCGCTGCCAGTGGAGGTTGCCCGCGTGGGTGACGGCTCCATGGCTGGCGGGCCCCACACTGGCGGGCTCAAAGAGCGCCGCACTCTGCGCCCGGAGGGCGAGACTCGCGAAGCAAACCGCGAACGAACAGCCGAAAACCGGCCCCTTGCGCTCAAATACGAGCGTTTCCAGATGGGTAACTACTGCGTGGGAGGCGCCGGCAGTCCGCAGCAAAAACCGCTTTGCTGCTCTCAACCTGCGCACCACGCTCGGAGCCTGTGTTGGTACCAGCCTGTTTGAAGGCTCCCCTTCGTCTTTGAGCTCGACAGTGAGATCGCATGTGGAGGAGAGCTTTGGCGGCGGCGAGGACCGCAGCTACATGGGCATGACCTGGAGCGTACGCAGTGAGAGCCAGTACTTTGGCGGCGACTCACGCCTCTATGTGAATCACCACGGGGTGGTAAACCTGTCGCACGGCGGAGAATCTCTCCCTTAACACGACGGTCGGCTTTGGATTTCCGCTATGGGGACAAATACAGGACGCTGCGTAGGTCGTGCTCAATTAAAACGCCGGAGCCATCGCAGGCACGGAGGAACTGGACGAGACCGATCGCTTTCGCATTGGTTATGGCTGGCAAGCGCCTCTGCCTGTTGCGAGGCTAGAACGCTTGTATCCAGCCGAGGGAAAAGAGCTCGAAATCGCCACCTGTCTTGGTAACCGTGCCAACGGAAAAGCTGGCGCGCAGCGCGCTGTATCGGCAGTGCTCGAAGCGGTTCAGGTCAACGCTGCCGTGCTCAGCTCGGAGGACAACCTGGACTTTTTCGGTACCGACCTCAACGACAGCGGCGTGCAAACCGTTTGGGTAGAAATCAATAATCACTCGCCCTACTCACTGAGGCTGTTGCGGACCGGCACCGACCCTGACTATTTTTCGCCGCTGGAGGTTGCATGGCCGTATCACGGTCTGCTGACTGGCGATACCAACCGCAAGATTGACGACCATTTTGACAAGCTGAGTATTGACGGTCTAATACCTCCCGGCGAGACACGTAGCGGCATGCTCTATGTCAACCCGCATCATCGGACACGGATCCTCAATATCGACCTGCTGGGTCAAAAAGCGATTATCCCCTTCACCCTGTTTCTTCCCGTGCCGGGTGAACAGGGCGACAGCAGTTTCGACGACCTGGTAAAATTTGTCTCCGCCTCACCGCATCATAATCACCAGGACGAAATGGCATTGCGCCAGGCACTCGAGCTGTTACCCGCACTGACCACCGAGACCGACGCAGTAAGCGAACGGGGTGGGCCGATCAATCTGGTTATCATCGGCAAGCTCACGGATACTGCGGCCGCGCTGTTGCACCGTGGTTATCGATATGCCCTGTTGCCAGCGGACGAAACGCAGCAGGTATTTGGCCGGCCACCGGATATTGTTGTGCGCAAGGCAGGACAGGGCGGAGTGCCTGCCAACTGGGTGCGACTTTGGGTGGCACCACTACGTTACAAGGATCAACCGGTTTTTATTGGTCAGGCCGGACGCCCGACAGGTGGACGTTTCAGGGCGAACGTCGACGCTCCGCTGCGGCTGCATCCGGACGTTGACGAAGCACGCGCTTATGTCATACAAGACCTGTTGTACTCAGGTGGATTGACACGGCTTGGTTTTATCGGGGGCGTGCCCGTTGTAACTGCCGAACAATGGCGCAACCAGCCCGGCGGAATCAGTTACCATAGCGATGGTTTGCGCGCAGTGTTGTTTTTTGTCACCCGGCCCCTGTCGCTAGCGGATGTGGAGATCCTTGACTGGGCGCCGGCTCTCGAGCTCCAGGCGGCCGAGGCAGCCAAAAGGAATGCTCATCAAAATGGCGATTAGCCGCAATAAAAATCACCACGGCAGGCGTTCACGTCGGGCAATGCGCAGTCGATGGGCTTCCCCGCACCTGCTTACGATCGCTGTAATCCTGCTGATGTGCGGTTGTGCAACCAAACCATTGATGCCCTATACCACCGACACGCCGCCACTGTTACTGGCACCGGCCATACAAAGTGGCAAGCAGGACCAGCGTGGGCGCTTCCGGGAAGTCTTCTGTGCGGTGCTCGAGGCGCGCAAGGGCGTACCTGACCACCGCTCCTGTGACGAGGCGCTTACAAGAGTTGGCAAGGAGCCACCCGGTAGTGGTGATAAAGTGATTCTGGAAGCATCGCAACGTCCACGGCTTGCCCTG
Source organism: Cellvibrionales bacterium (assembly GCA_024645065.1). Classification (GTDB taxonomy): domain Bacteria; phylum Pseudomonadota; class Gammaproteobacteria; order Pseudomonadales; family JAHEGP01; genus JAHEGP01. Next base: position 3,195 of record JAHEGP010000212.1, read on the forward strand.
TTTGTTGGCGGAGTTGGCTGGGATTGCCTCGCTGAGTGGCTGGAGTTGCAGAACACGGTGCAGAAGCATGTTGGCCAGTATGGCTTTGCTACCTCTATCCTGCCCGTCGACAGTCTTGCCAGCAGCAGCAATAACAGTCGCCAGATCCGCGATGCGATCCTGGCATTGCCCCGCGAGCGCGCGCTGCCTGACCTGATTCTCATTGGCTATTCAAAGGGGGCACCCGATATCCTCGAGGCCGTTGTCAGCTTCCCGGAAATCCATCAAAGAATTGCCGCCGTCGTGAGCATCGCCGGGTCGGTGGGCGGTTCACCGCTGGCAAACGATGCCAGCCAGTCGCAGCTCAACATGATGCGGTACTTCCCCGGCTCAAAATGCGATGCGGGTGACGACGGCGCACTCGAGAGTATGCGACCTGCGACGCGCAAGGCCTGGCTCGCGGAGAACCCCTTGCCCGAGCAAATTCCCTACTACTCACTGATTACTTTCCCGGATCCTGAGCGCGTTTCATTTCTGCTTCGCAGCTTTTACAAGAAACTGGGTAAAGTGGATGGCCGCAATGACGGGCAGGTCATTTTCTATGACCAGTTCATTCCGGGCAGCACCCTGGTAGGGTATCTCAACGCGGATCACTGGGCCACGGCAGTGCCGGTTGCACGCACCCGCGGGATTGTCGGCAAGCTGTTCGTCGACGAGAATGATTACCCGCGCGCGGCTCTGCTCGAAGCATTGCTGCGCTTTCTGGAGGAAGACCTGCTCAATAACGAAAAGTGATGCCGATTGGATTCAGACCAGATAATTAGAGCGCAGGGCATCTATCCTGATCACACGCTATTGCCTTAGAGAGGGTTATTGATATCCTCAAGCCGTAAGCGTGACCGGCCTCGGTAAAAAGCAATATTAATAAGCTGCTCACAGCAACAAGGAGAATACTATGAAAACAATGAAATCGTTGCGATTTGCGCTCTTTACACTGGTATTCGCTGCGGCCGGTGCCGTGGCGTCGGCCAAGCCCAACGTTGTCATTCTGGCCACCGGTGGAACCATAGCCGGGTCCGCTGAAACCCAAACCCAGGCAGGGTATACCTCGGGGCAGGTCGGGGTTGATATTCTGATTGACGCCGTTTCACAGCTCAAGGACATTGCCAATGTCAGCGGTGAGCAGATCTCCAACGTGGGCAGCCAGGATATGTCTGATGAGATCTGGCTGAAGCTGGCCAAGCGTATCAATGAGTTGCTGTCCGATAGCAAAGTTGACGGCATCGTCATCACCCATGGCACCGACACACTGGAAGAGACCGCCTATTTCCTCAACCTGACGGTCAAGAGCGACAAGCCGGTAGTGCTCACGGCAGCGATGCGACCCTCTACTGCGCTGTCGGCTGACGGTCCGCTCAATATCTTCAACGCAGTTGCTGTGGCCGGCGACAAAAATGCTGCGGGTCGCGGTGTCATGGTGGTGGCCAATGACGATATCCACGGCGCGCGTGCGTTCACCAAGACCAGCACCACCGACGTGCAGACCTTCAAGTCCCCTGAGAGTGGCCTGATCGGCGTAACACTCTATGGCAAAAACACCTTCTTCCGCACACCCTACCGGGCTTTCGGCAAGCAGAGCGAGTTTTCAGTGAAAGGGGTCGACAAGCTGCCGCGTGTGGATGTTATCTACATCAATGCCGACGTATCGGCTGACCTGATCGGTAGCGCCGCATCAAAGGGCGCCCGGGGAATCGTCACTGCGGGTGTCGGCAACGGCAATATGACCTCTGCTGCCCTCAAAGAGGTCTCAACGGTGGTCAAGAGTGGCACGGTAGTAGTCCGCTCCAGCCGCGTCCCGTTCGGCGTTACCGGGCGCAATGTGGAGGTCAATGACGACGAACTGGGCACGGTGGCATCAGGTCGACTGAACCCGGCCAAGTCACGCGTGCTGCTTAAACTGGCGCTGCTGACAAGCAAGGACGCAGCGAAAATCCAGTCGTACTTCGATAAGTACTGAGGCGGCGCAATGCGCCACTATTGTGTTACAGAGCTGCAGGTCGATGATGTACTGCCTTGTGAGACGATGCCCAAGCCGCTTAGCGGCCCTGGCCGGGTTTAACGTTGAGTGTGTTGAATTTAAACCTTTGCCTGTGTGTCGAGAAACTCCGGGAGGGATTGAATCAACTGCTTCAGCT